>JAOPUS010000016.1 GCA_025963345.1 Blastococcus sp.
AGGGAAACGCCCGGTCTCATTCCGAACCCGGAAGCTAAGCCTCTCAGCGCCGATGGTACTGCCCTGGAGACGGGGTGGGAGAGTAGGACGCCGCCGGACAACCATTACCGAACGGGGGTCAGAGCCAATGGCTCTGACCCCCGTTCGCGTTGTTTCCGGTTTCTGCCGTCGGCGACCTGCTGAGCGTGCGCCGTCAATCGAAGAGGTACCTGAAGACATGACTACTCCGCGACGCGGTCCGAACGGGCCCCGCGGCGGCCACGGTTCCGGAGACGGCCGTGGCTCCGGCAACCCGAGAGGCTCCGGTGCGCCGCGCGGCGGGTCCGCCGGTCGTGGCGGTGTTGCCGGCGGGGACCGTCGTCCTCGTCCGCAAGGCGACGGCGACGCTGCTCGTGGCGGACGGGCCGGCGGCACCTCCCGTGACGAAACGGGTGGCTGGCAAGACCGGCGTCCGGCGGGTGACCGTCCGCAGCGTTCCGGCGCTCCGCGGACCGCGGGAGGATCCAGCTGGCAAGACCGGCGCCCGGCGGGTGACCGTCCGGAGCGTTCCGGCGCTCCGCGGACCGCGGGAGGATCCAGCTGGCAGGACCGTCGCCCTCAGGGTGACCGGCCCACGGGTGATCGTCCGCAGTGGCAGGACCGTCGCCCCCAGGGTGACCGGCCCACGGGTGATCGTCCGCAGTGGCAGGACCGTCGCCCCCAGGGCGATCGGCCCACGGGTGATCGTCCGCAGTGGCAGGACCGTCGTCCCCAGGGTGACCGTCCGCAGCGGTCTGGTCCGCCCCGCGGCGACCGGCCGACCGGTGATCGTCCGCAGTGGCAGGACCGTCGCCCTCAGGGCGATCGGCCCACGGGTGATCGTCCGCAGTGGCAGGACCGCAAGCCCCAGGGTGACCGGCCGACCGGTGATCGTCCGCAGCATTCCGGCAGCCCCCGCGGTCAGTGGGGCGACCGTCGTCCGCAGGGCGACCGCCCCGCCGGTGATCGACCGCAGTGGCAGGACCGGAAGCCGCAGGGTGACCGCCCCCAGCGTGCCGGTGGGCCCCGCAGCGTCGGTGGCAGCTGGCAGGACCGCCGGCCCTCAGGCGACCGTCAGGGCCGGCCCGCCACGCGCCCAGGCGCAGACCGTGAGGACCGCCGTCCGCCGTTGCCGCCGGGACCGGACATCCCCGAGTGGGTCGACGCCCGCGAGCTCGACCCGTCGGTCCGGGGCGCCCTGCGCGGCCTCGACCCGCGCAACGCTGACCGTGTCGCTGCCCATCTCGTCGCCGCGGGGACCCTCGTCGACGAGGACCCCGAGGCCGCCCTGGCGCACGCCCGTGCCGCTCGTGACCGGGCATCTCGCGTTGCCGCCGTCCGCGAGGCCGTCGGCGTCGCCGCGTACCACGCGGGTGATTTCGCCGAGGCCGCCCGGGAGATCCGGGCATACCGCAGGATGAGTGGCGACCAGGGGTACCGGGCCGTGCTCGCCGACTGCGAGCGTGCCCTGGGACGCGCGGACGTGGCCCTGCGCCTCGTCGCCGAGGCGCTTGCCGACGATCCCGACGCCGACGAGGCTCTCGAGCTGCGCATCGTGGAATCCGGGGCCCGCCTGGACCTCGGGGAAGAGGCCGCCGCGCGCCTGGTGCTCGAAAACGCCCTGGGGGGCCGGCCCGACCCGTCCACGCTCGACTCGACAGACCCGGCTCGCGTGCGGCTCGCGTCCGCCTACGCCGACCTCCTGCAGGCCCAGGGGGAGGACGAGCTGGCAGCTGCGTGGCTGACCGCCATCGCTGCCGCTGACCCTGAGGACCTCACCGGCGCCGTGGACCGTCTCGGGATCGAGTTCGTCGACCTCGAGGAGGATTTCGAGGACGGCGACTCCCCATCTGAGGCTGAGGCTGAGGTCGAGGCTGAAGGCCCGGTGCCCGAGGCCTCAACTGGCCCGGAGATCGTGGAGGAGCTTCCCGAGGATGCCCATGGCCTTGGGAAGAGCTTCGACGACGACGTCGAGGCCGAGGTGGCGGAACTGCTCGGCGAGATCGACCCACCGGCCCGACCGTCATCCGACGCGGCAACGGACGACGGCCCGCACTGAGCTCTGACAGAGGCCCCCGCGTCGTCCACACCCGGTAGCGCCGTCCACAGATGACGCGGAGGTCTGGGCCAGCTGCCGGCCGGACAGCAGGCTCGCTGCATGAGCGTGGCTGTGATCGACCGAAACGACGTGGTCCTGCAGGGGCGGGTGTCTGCTCCGGCGGAGATCCGCACTCTGCCCAGCGGGGACAACCTGCTGACCTTCCGGCTGGTGGTGCGCCGACCCGAGCCGCGGGCCCGCGGTCAGTCGGTCGACGTGCTGTCCTGCATCACCTACGACCGTGCACTCCAGCGCCGGATGGCCCTGTGGCAACCGGGTGACGTCGTAGAGGTGGAGGGTGCGCTCCAGCGGCGGTTCTGGCGCACCGGCACCGGCACCGCGTCGGTCTGCGAGGTGAACTGCCGCAGGGGCCGGAAGGTCCCGCGGTCGGCCGGGAGTTCTGCCGAGCGCAGCGCGTGACGCCGCCCTCCGGCCGGTCAGTCAGCGAGCGGTCGGAGGACCAGGCCGGTCCGTGGCTTCGGGACGAACAGGGTCGACTTCCGCGGCATCCTCGCGCCGGCGCGCGCCACCGCGGCGACGTCGGCCGGGGACGGCGCCCGCAGGAGGAGTGCCACGCCACCCCGCTCGGCCGCGGTCCGGACCGCGTCCTCGGCGGTGTGAGCGATGAGTACCGACTCCGGGTCGTCGCCCCGCTGCCACAGCGCAGCCAGGAGACCGTGATGGGCGAGGACGACGTCCAGGCGACGCCAGGCCGGCGGGGCTTCGGGGGGCACCCTGGCGAGCACGATCTCGGACGGATCGGTGAGCTGGTAGAGCTGGTGCCCGTCCGTGACGAGGAACCCGGACTCGTCGGCCGTCTCGAGCCACCGGTGGATCGCGGCCACGACTGCGACCTGGTCACCGTCACCCACCGGCATCGCGGTCACGCGGAACCCCTGTCGCGCGGCCGTCAGCGCAGCGTCCAGGGAGAGGTCGGGGACGACCCGGTGGATCGGTGCCACGCGCAGCCCGCCTGCGCCCATCGGGGTGACCAGTGCGAGGACGGCGTCGCTGCCCTCTCGCTGTGGCTCGATGCGCGAGTTGGCCCGAGCCGCGGCGAAGCGGTGGTGTCCGTCGGCGATGACCGCGCCGGTCCTCCGGAGGGCCGCGGTCACGCGGGCCAGGAGGGGCGGGTCGGTCACCCGCCACAGCCGGTGCTCGACACCGTCGGAATCCTGCAGTTCGAGCGTCGGGTCCCCCTGCCGGGCTACGGCGGTGAGCTTGGCGACGGTGGGCTCCGGGTCATGGGCCAGGACGATGGGCTCGAGGTCGGTGCCAGTCGCGGCCAGGAGGGCGCGACGGTCCTCGACCGCCCCCGGGTAGGTGTCCTCGTGCGGAAGGACCGCCGCCGATCCCGTCGGCGGGAGTGCGACCGCCCCGAGCCATCCCACGGTCGCCGGTGCGCCGTCGGGGGGCTGCAGTTCGTAGAGCCACAACGCGGGTTCGGGGTCGCGGTCGAGGACCCCCTCCTCCTGCCAGGCCGCCAGCATCGCGGCCGCCAGCCGTGCCGGATCCCCGTCGGCGGTACCGCCCTCACCGGCGGCACAGCGGGGGAGGATGAGGCGGACGATGTTGTGCGGGTCCGCGCCGGCCAACCGATCACGGCCGGCTGGTGTCACCAGGTCGTAGGCTGGCGAACTCACCCGGGCGAGGTGCCCGGGGTCCCGCCGCCGATAGGTCAGCGCCCGGAAGGGCCGGACCTCGAGCCCCGACGCCCCCGACAGCAACCGGGAATCCGACGAGGTAGGCACGACACTGATCGTAGGAGCGTCCTGGTCCACGGCGCCGACGCATGTGTCCGGGAGGGATGGCGGCGGAGCACGTCGGCGGACCGCAGGGTCGGCTCGGTGGAGGGAGGGGAGCGCGCGTGCCGAAGGAGAGCTCTCCCGAAGGTGGCGTCTACGAGTGGTACCGCCGCGGTCTCGATCTGCTCGGTGACGGCAATCCGGCCGCGGCCGCCACCCTGCTCACCAGGGCCGCCGAGGCCGAACCCGGTTCCCGCAGCATCCTCGAGGCCCTCGCCCGAGCCCAGCACGACGCCGGACGGTACGAGGCCGCCATGGAGGCCTTCACCGCGCTGATCGCACGAAACCCGACCGACGACTACGCGCACTTCGGGCTCGGCCTGGCAGCGAGCAAGGCCGGCGCACTCCGGCTCGCCGCCGAGCACCTCGCCCTGGCCGTTGCGATGCGTCCCGACCTGGGGCACTACGCGCGGGCGCTGCGAGGGGTCCGCGCCCGACGTGCGACGGAGTCGGCATGACTCGGCCCGAACGCCTCGCGACAGGCAGTGCAGCCCCGCTGAGCGAGGTCTACGACGTGGCGCTGCTCGATCTGGACGGCGTGGTCTACGTGGGACCCGATGCCGTGCCCGGCGTCCCCGAGGCGCTGGCCGGCGCCCGCGCGGCCGGCATGCGACTGGGCTTCGTCACCAACAACGCCGCACGGACCCCCGACGACGTCGCCGAGCACCTGGCCGCACTGGGCGTGCCGGCCAGCACCGACGACGTGATCACCAGCTCGCAGGCGGCCGCGACGGTCGTCTCCGGGCTGCTCGGGCCAGGGGCCCGCATCCTGGCGGTGGGCGGCCCCGGAGTCGCCGCTGCACTCGCCGCCGCCGGGCTCGTCGTCGTGGACCGGGCCGACGACGGGCCGGCGGCCGTGGTGCAGGGCTACGGCCGCGAGGTCGGCTGGGTCCAGCTCGCCGAGGCGGTCGTGGCGGTCCGCAACGGCGCGCGGCACGTCGCGACCAACCTCGACGCGACGATCCCCTCACCTCGCGGTCCGCTCCCGGGCAACGGCGCGATGGTCGGGGTGGTCTCCGCCATCACCGGCCAGGCGCCGCTCGTCACCGGAAAGCCTGATCCTGCGATGCACGCCGAGTGCGTTCGCCGGACGGGCGCGCAGCGTCCGCTCGTGGTCGGCGACCGGCTGGACACCGACATCGAGGGCGCCAGCCGCGCCGGTGCCGCCAGTCTGCTGGTCCTCTCGGGGGTGACCGATCCCGGCACACTTCTCACCGCCCGGCCCGACCACCGGCCGGACCTGCTCTCCGCCGATGCCGCCGGGCTGCTGACCGCGCATCCGGCCGTCGTCGCCGACGGACAGGGACGCCGCTGCGGGCGCTGGACGGCCGGTCCGGGCGAGGCGGACGACGTCCTGATCCTCGACGCAGACGGTCCGGATGACGGCGACGGTCTGGACGGGTTGCGGGCGCTCTGCGTCGCGCACTGGGTCCGGCACCCGGCCGACGGCGCCGCGGCCCGGGTCATTGCCCGTGGAGAACGGGCCGCCGACGCGCTCGACCGCTGGGGCCTGGTGCCGGATGGCACCGTGGCCTGAGGCTCAGATGATCTTGCGCAGCCTCAGCAGGTCCCACAGGCCTGCCTCCAGCTTGACCTTCCCGGTCGCCCAGGCGCTACCGAAGTGCAGCCGTCCGTCGGTCAGGCCGATCAGGTTGTCACTGCTCATCGTGAGTCTGATGTCGGCCTTGGGCACCGTCGGCTCGTCGGGAACCACCTGCAGGTCACGCACCGAGCCGGAGCTCAGCCGCCCGAGCACGACCTCGCCGAGGTCGGTCAGCCGGCAGGACAGGCTGCGGTCCAGCCCGGCGGCCGCCGGATGGGCAGCAATGTCCCCGAGGATGCCCTTCAGGGCCGTCAAGCACTCTTCCGTCGTCGCCACGCGGGCGGACCTCCCACACACGAATCGTCCAACATGGCCCGCCGACGTTATCGCTTCGGCTGCGGTGACCCGTGCCCGTCCTCGGCGGCCGGTAACCTCAAACCATGACCGAGCCGAGCCCGACGCGACCCGTCCCGGGCCCGCCGCGGCCTGTCCCCGGCCCGTGGGGCACGGAGGTTCCCCCGCCGCTCGAGACCGGTGGCACCGGGGAGGACCGCTTCGCGGACCTGGACGAGCAGCCGGTCGCCGAGCACGTCGCTGTCTTCGAGGCCGAGCACTCCCGGCTCCAGCGCGAGCTCGGCACGATCGACCAGCTCTGATGGTCCGCCGCAGTCGACTCGACGCGGAGCTCGTGCGGCGGGGCCTGGCCCGATCCCGCGAGCATGCCGTCGCCCTGATCGCCGAGGGGCGGGTCGCCGTCGCCGGCACGGCCGCCACCAAGCCGGCCACCGGCGTCGAGGCGGGCACGCCCGTCGTCGTGCGGACGGATCCCGATCAGCCCAGCTGGGTCTCCCGCGGTGCCCACAAACTCCTCGGGGCCCTCGAGGCTTTCCCGGTCGTCGTCGAGGGACGTCGCGTCCTCGACGCGGGCGCCTCCACCGGTGGATTCACCGAGGTGCTGCTCAGCAAGGGTGCGTCCGAGGTCGTCGCCGTCGACGTCGGTTACGGCGAGCTCGCGTGGAGCCTGCGCACCGACGACCGCGTCCGGGTCCATGAGCGCACCAACGTCCGCACCCTGACCCCCGAGGCGATCGACGGGCCGGTCGCCCTCGTGGTGGCAGACCTGTCGTTCATCTCGTTGCGGCTGGTGCTCCCTGCCCTGACCGCCTGCGCGCGGGAGGACGCCGACCTGCTGCCGATGGTCAAGCCACAGTTCGAGGTGGGCCGTGAGCGGCTCGGCGCTGGGGGAGTGGTCCGCGACCTCGAGCACCGGGTGCAGGCTGTGCTCGAGGTCGCCAGGGCCGCGGCGTCCCTTGGCTGGGGGACCGCCGGGGTGGTGGCCAGCCCGCTGCCCGGTCCGGCTGGCAACGTGGAGTTCTTCCTGTGGCTGCGCCGCGATGCCGGTCCGCCGCAGGAGGAACAGGTCCGTCGAGCAGTAGAGGAAGGGCCGCAGTGACTGAGGGCACGAACCCGGAGCAGAGCGAGCCGCGCCGCGTCCTGCTCACCGTGCACACCGGTCGGCGGGACATCGTCGAGCTGGCCCGCACCTCGGCCGCACGGCTGATCGCAGGGGGGATCGTCGTCCGGCTGCTGGAGGGAGAGGCAGACGACCTGTGCATCGAGGGCGCCGAGGTGGTGCCCGCCGACGCCGACGCCGCCCGCGGCGCGGAGATCGTGATGGTCTTCGGCGGGGACGGCACCTTCCTGCGGGCTGCCGAACTGGCCCGTTACACCGACGCGGCCCTGATGGGCGTCAATCTGGGCCGGGTCGGCTTTCTGGCTGAGACCGAACCGGAGGCCGTCGAGGAGACGCTGACCGCCATCGAGCGCTGCGAGTACTCCGTCGAGGAGCGCCTGGCCATCGAGGTCGACGTGCTGGACGCCGACGGCACGGTGACCGGGGGGACGTGGGCCCTCAACGAGGTCTCGGTCGAGAAGGCCGAACGCTCCCGCGTGCTCGACGTCGTCATCTCCATCGACGGGCGCCCACTGACCAGCTTCGGCTGCGACGGCGTCCTCTGCGCGACGCCCACCGGCTCCACCGCCTACGCATTCTCTGCCGGCGGACCGGTGGTCTGGCCCGACGTCGAGGCGTTGCTGCTGGTTCCGAGCAACGCGCACGCGCTGTTCGCACGTCCCCTGGTGACCTCGCCGAACTCCGTCCTCACCGTCGAGGTGCCGGCCGATGGCAACCGGGCCCGCGCTTCGGCCGACGGACGCCGCATGCTCGAGATCCCGGATGGCGGGCGGGTCGACGTCCGGCGGGCGGAGCGTCCGGTCCGCATCGCCCGCGTGCACGCGGCGACCTTCGGCGACCGGCTGGTCGCCAAGTTCGGCCTGCCCGTCCGCGGCTTCCGCGACGCCCGGCACCACGCCGGGCCGGGCCACGAGCTGTCCACCAGCCGCACCGTCCTGAGCCGCGACATCATCACCGGCGACGGCCACGTCCTGGACGCGGGGGAGGGCAGCGGTGCCTGCGCCCACGACGACGCCTGACCGCCGGCTCGACCCGGCACCCGACGGGTCGGGGACGCTCGGTCGGCTGACCGAGCTGCGCATCCGTGGTTTGGGGTCGATCGACGACGTCACCCTCGAACTGGGCAGCGGGCTCACCGTCGTCACAGGGGAGACCGGGGCCGGCAAGACGATGGTCGTGACCGGTCTGACCCTGCTCTTCGGCGGCCGTGCCGACCCCGGCCGGGTCCGCGCCGCCGGCCGCGCAGGGGTGGAGGGCCGGCTGTTCCTGCCCGCGGACTCTCCCGCCTGGGAGCGTGCCGCGGATGCCGGCGCCGACCCCGACGACGACGGCAGCCTGATCCTCGCCCGGACGGTGAGCGCCGAGGGCCGGTCCCGGGCGTTCCTCGGCGGCCGCAGCGTCCCCGTGGGCGTGGTCGCCGAGCTCGCCGAAGGGCTGCTCGCGGTGCACGGCCAGTCCGACCAGTTGCGGCTGTCCCGGCCGGCCGAGCAGCGCCGAGCCCTCGACCGCTACGCCGGTGCCGCACACCTGGAACTGCTCGACCGCTACCGCGCCGCCCACCAGCGATGGCGTGAGCTCGCTGCTGACCTCGAGCGCCGCCGCAGCCAGGCGCGCGAGCTGGCCCAGGCCGCCGACGTCCTCCGGCACGGACTCGCGGAGATCGAGGCCGTGGCGCCGGGGCCGGGGGAGGACGAGGACCTCGACACCATGGCCAAGCGGCTCGGGGACGCCGACGCGCTGCGCGCCGCGGCCGACGAGGCGCGGATGTCCCTGGTCGGCGACGTGACCGGCGAGCTCGGCGGGGACGACCTCCCGCAGGACGCCACCGCCGCCCTGTCCATCGCCCAGCGGGCGCTGGCCGCCGGCGACGACCCCACGCTCGTCCTCCTCGCCCAGGACGTGGCCGATGCCGTGGCCGTGGTGTCCGATGTCGCCGCCCAGCTGGCCGGCTACGTCGCCGACCTGGACGCCGATCCCGGCCGCCTCGCCGAGGTGCTCGACCGGCGCGCGGTGATCACCGCCCTCGTCCGCAAGTACGCCGGACCGGGTGAGGGGCTGACCGGCGTCCTCGCCTGGGCCGAGGACGCCGCCTACAAGCTGTCCCAGCTCGACGTCTCCGACGAGGCGCTCGAGGCGCTGGCGGTCGCCCGGGACGCCGCGCGCGCCGACGTGGACGACCTGGCGGCGCAGGTGTCGGCCGGTCGCCGCGCCGCCGCCGACGGCTTCGCCGCGGAAGTGGGAGCCGAGCTGGCCGGCCTGGCCATGAAGAGCGCGACCGTCTCCTTCTCCGTCGACAGCCATCCGGATGACCCGGGCGCCGAGGGCATCGACGAGGTCGTACTGCTGCTCGCCGCCCATCCCGGAGCCCCCGCCCGGCCGGTGCACAAGGGCGCTTCCGGGGGTGAGCTGTCGCGGGTCATGCTGGCCATCGAGGTGGTCTTCGCGGGCGCAGACCCCGTCCCGGTGATGGTCTTCGACGAGGTCGATGCCGGTGTCGGCGGGCAGGCGGCCGGGGAGATCGGCAGACGGCTGGCCAGGCTGGCCGGATCCCATCAGGTCGTCGTCGTCACGCACCTCGCGCAGGTCGCGGCGTTCGCCGACACCCACATCGTCGTCGACAAGTCACCGGACACCGGCGCCGGTGTCACGGCCACCGACATCCGTGCCGTGCACGGTGAGGACCGGGTGCGTGAGCTGGCCCGGATGCTCTCCGGGCTCGCCGACAGCGACACCGGTCAGGCGCACGCCCGGGAGCTCCTGGCGGTGGCCGCCCACGGGAGGAGCTGAGTCCCGCCACCACGATGTGGCCCCTGCCACGTACGGGTGATGCCACGCGTGGCCGTTCGGGCGCCGGGGTAGGTGGCGGCCGTGAGCTGCTTCTCCTCCGCCGACGAATCGGCGCACTATGGCTTCTCGGTCTGCATGTTGCTCGAGCAGTACCGCTCCCAGCTGCGCTGGGAGCAGGAGGGCGTCGTCGAGCTCGGCACCGGTGACGCGACCGCGATCGGTGACGTCGTCGGCTCGCTGCCCGGGCTCCGCGTGCGCGGGTTCGACATCAGTCCGTCGTCGGTCGAGACGGCCCGCGCCAACATCGCCGAGCGCGGGATCGCCGACCGCTACACCGTGGAGCTCGGCGACTTCTTCGACCGGGCCGACTCCGGCGGCGGACCCCCGGTGTCGACGGTCATCTCCAACCCGCCCTACATCCCAGCGCCCGACCGCGACATCCTGATGCCGGAGCTGTGGGGCGGCGTCCGCGGCAACGACCTCGTGCTGCAGCTCCTGAAGGCCGGCTACGACAACGTCATCGCCGCGGTCGCCAGCTATTCCGACCCCGAGGCGACCGTGCGGACGGCCGAGGGCCTCGGCTACCGGGTGGTCAACTTCCTGGCCATGGGCCTGGACTTCGGCCCGTACAGCAACGAGCCGAAGGTCCGCCGGCAGATCCAGCAGCTCTGCGCCGAGGGCCGCGGCTGGGTCGGCGACGACGGCTACATGGTCGCTGTCGCGCTCTTCACCCGGAGCCCGGATGTCCCCGGCGACCGCGCCGACCAGCTCCTGCGCGCTCTTCAGCTATGACATCGTCGTCCTCCGGACGACACCGCCGCCACGTGCCGTGCCCCTGCTGCACCGAGCCCCGCTGACCCGCCTCGGGGAGCCCTCCGGGCCCCCGCTCTTCGGGTCGGTCTTTCACCGACGCTTGGCGTAGCCGGCGAGCCCGAACTGCAGCAGCGAGAGCCCGCGCCGGCCCTGCCGCAGCAGCTCGGCGGTCAGCTCCGGACCCCCGACCCCGTCGAGCACCCGGTCCCGGGCCAGCTCCAGCAGCGAGGCGTACAGCCCGAGGACGGCGTGCGCGGCCAGCCACGGCTCCACCTGGCCGGGACGGACCCCGGTCTCCTCGGCGATCAGGCCGGCGAGGGAGTTGGTCAGCTCGCCCAGGATCTCCCGCTCCCGCACCTGCAGGATGCGGCTGCCGCGGATCACCTGCGCCATCTGGGCGACGCCGTCGGCCGCCTCGGGGGAGCCGAGCATGCTGACCGCCGTCACGACGAAGCTCCCGGCGGCGGCGGACACCGACTCACCGGACGGCCGACGACGGACGGCGTCCAGCAGGGCGGCGCGCATCGGGGGGTCGGCGTCGAAGACCAGCCCCTCCTTGACCGGGAAGTGGTTGAAGACTGTCTTCTCCACCACGCCGGCGCGTTTCGCGATCTCCATCACGCTGACCGCGTCGAACCCGCGCTCGGCGAACAGGTCGGCCGCGGCGTCGACGATGCGGGCCCGGGTCTCCTGACGGCGCAGTTCCCGCCGCCCGGGACCGCGCTCGGCGCGCCCCCGACGACGGCCCTTCCCGGCGGCCTCGGACTCCACCTGTGCCGGCGGCGCCGGGGGCTCCGGTTCGGCGCGGGCAGCCGGAACCGCCCTGATCAGCGCCCCGGTCGACGGCATCGTGGCGGGTCCCCTCGCCGGTGCCGCGGACGCGGTCTCCCCGGCGGACGACGGCCCTGGTACGGGTGCGGTTCGGGGCAGGGCGTGGGCCACTCCAGTCACGTGCGCAACGCTAGTCACGAGCAGATAACGGTCCCGCACGAGGACCGCAGGGACCGGTGCTGGCGTGTCGCTGCGTCCGTGGTGTCGAACACGGTGCGTAACTGATAGGTCGCCTTTGCGCGTCGGAGGACCGGGCGTCCGGGGGGGCGTGAAACCATGCGGCATATGCGCATCGGCACCCTTCGGCGCGGCCGGACCCAGGAGGCGGGGCCCGGAATCGCCGGCACCGCTCGCCTGGACCGCCGCACGAAGAACCTGACCAAGCGGCTGCACCCCGGCGACATCGCGATCATCGACCACGTCGACCTCGACCGCGTGAGCGCCGACGCGCTCGTCGGCTGCAAGGTCGCCGCAGTCGTCAACGCCGCGCCCAGCATCTCTGGCCGGTACCCGAACCTCGGTCCCGAGATTCTGCTGGCCGCCGGCATCCCGCTGCTGGACGACGTCGGCCGCGAGGTGTTCTCCCGCCTGAAGGAGAACGCCCACGTCCGCCTCGACGGCAACCAGTTGCTCGCCGAGGACGGCACGGTCCTCGCCGAGGGCATCGCGCAGGACGACGAGACCGTCTCCGCGGCGATGGCCGAGGCCAAGGCGGGCCTGTCGGTCCAGCTCGAGGCCTTCGCGGCCAACACGATGGAGTACATGAAGCGGGAGCGCGCGCTCCTGCTCGACGGCGTGGGCGTGCCCGACGTGGTCACCTCGATCGAAGGCCGGCACGTTCTGGTCGTCGTCCGTGGCTATGACTACAAGGAGGACCTGCACGCCCTCCGTCCCTATATCCGGGACTACCGGCCGGTCCTCATCGGCGTCGACGGCGGAGCCGACGCACTGGTCGAGGCGGGCTACCAGCCCGACATGATCGTCGGCGACATGGACTCGGTCAGCGACGACGTCCTGAAGTGCGGCGCCGAGGTCGTCGTCCACGCCTACGCCGACGGGCGCGCCCCCGGGCTCGCGCGGGTGCAGGACCTCGGTGTCGAGGCGATCACCTTCCCCGCGTCGGCCACCAGCGAGGACATCGCGATGCTGCTGGCCGACGAGAAGGGCGCCCGCCTCATCGTCGCCGTCGGCACCCACGCGACCCTCGTAGAGTTCCTGGACAAGGGCCGCGGGGGCATGGCCTCGACCTTCCTCACCCGCTTGCGGCTGGGGGGCAAGCTGGTCGACGCCAAGGGCGTGAGCCGCCTCTACCGCAGCCGGATCTCCACCGCCGCCCTCGTGGTCCTCGTGCTCGCCGCCTTCATCGCCATCGGTTCGGCCTTCGCCGTGTCCGCGGCCGGGCAGGTCTACTTCGACCTCCTGCTCGACCAATGGAACAGCTTCGTGTTCTGGTTGGAGAACCTCTTCTCGTGATCGACTTCCGCTATCACCTGGTCTCGCTGATCGCCGTGTTCTTGGCCGTCGCGCTGGGGATCGTCATCGGCACCACCGCGCTCAACGAGCCGATCCTGGCCGACATCAAGAACCAGGTCAGCGCCCTGGAGAAGGACAAGCGCTCCCTCGAGGACCGCACTCAGCAACTCCAGGCCCAGCTGGGCACGGCCGAGGCCTTCGAGGAGGCCGTGGCTCCCGCGCTGGTCGACAGCACTCTCACCGGCAGCAGCGTCCTGCTCGTCGTCACCAACGACGGAGTCGCCGAGGAGACGGTCGACCAGGCGACGGCCCTGATCGGCGAGGCCGGCGGCACCGTGAGCGGGACGCTGACCCTGAAGCCGGAGTACAGCGACCCCTCGACGGCCGCCAGCCTGCAGAACTACGTGACGGGCTCGGGCCTGCCCAGCGGCGTCCAGCTTCCGCCGGTCGACGACGCCGGCCAGTTGGTCGGCGCGCTGCTCGCCCAAGTGCTGATGATCCCGCCGGGCGGCACCGCTCCCGACGCGGCCGCCATCTCCTCGGTCATGGCCGGGCTCACGGCCCTGAACGTGCTGACCCCCGAGGGCGACGCGATCGGGGCGGCCGACTACGCGGTGGTCCTCACCGCCGGCGCCTTCTCGGGTGCCGACGCCGCCGAGCGCAACGCCACGGTCGCCGCGCTGGTCACCGCGCTGGACGCCGCCGGCTCCGGCGCGGTGGTGGCCGGGGACGCCGCCTCGGCTGCGGAGAACGGCCTCGTCGGCCTGATCCGTGCCGACACGACCCTCTCGGCGGCGATCTCCACCGTCGACAACGTCGGCAGTGCCGCCGGGCGCATCAGCTCCGTCCTGGCGCTCGGGCGCGAGCGTGAAGGCACCTCCGGGAAGTACGGCACCGGGCAGGACACGCAGCCGGTCCCGCCGGTACCCGCCGCCACGCCGTGACCGCGGCTCGGAACGCCCGCCTCGCCCTGGGCGGGGCGGTAGCCGCACGCGCCGCCCTCGCCGGCGTGGCCGCGTTGACCGCCCGCAGCGCGGGTGCGCCGTGGCGGCGGATGAACTACGCCAAGCGCCCGGTCACCCTGCTGGGCGGTCCGGCGCTCGCCGCCTCCGCCGCGGTCACCGCCGCCCTCGGCGCCCCGGCCGGCACGCGCGCCGCGGCGGTCGTGGTCGGTGCCGTCTCGGGCCTCGTGGGTGGCTACGACGACCTCGCCGGGGCCCGGCCCGAGCAGGCACGGGACAAGGGGCTGGCCGGTCACCTGGCGGCACTGAAGGCAGGTCGCGTCTCGGCCGGCGCAGTCAAGGTTGCCGGCATCGGTGCCGCGGCAGCGGTCGCGGCCGTCCTCACCCGGCGCGGCCGCGGTGCCGGCGCCCTGCTCGACGGCGTCCTCACCACGGGCCTGGTGGCCGGGACGGCGAACCTGATCAACCTCCTGGACCTGCGCCCTGGCCGGGCCGGCAAGGCCGGCGCGCTGGTGGCCGCCACGACCCTCGGCGGACCCGCCGGGGGACTGGTCGCCGGCCCGCTGGGCGCCACCCTGGCAGTGCTTCCCGAGGACCTGGGGGAGCGGATCATGCTCGGCGACTGCGGCGCCAACGCGCTGGGTGCGCTGCTCGGCCTGCGGCTCGCGGCGATCCCGTCCCGGGCACCGCGGGCCGGTCTGCTCGCCGGTGTCGTGGCGCTGACGCTGGCGAGTGAGAAGGTCAGCTTCACGAAGGTCATCGAGGCCACGCCGGGACTGCGTGAACTGGACCGGCTCGGCCGCCGCCCGTCGTGAGCGGGCCGTCGTGAGTGGGCTCTCGTGAGTGGGCGCACGGTCGCCCGGGGCGTCGCCGGGGCGGCGGCGCTGATCGCCGCGCTCACGCTGCTCGCGCGCCTTGCCGGCTTCGGCCGGACGCTGGTCTTCACCAACACCGTCGGCGCGGACAGCACCGGTGACACCTACCTGGCCGCGAACACCGTGCCGAACATCGTCTTCGAGGTCGTCGCGGGTGGCGCGCTGGCCAGCCTCGTCGTCCCCATGCTCGCCGGTGGCATCGCGACCGGTGACCGGGAGCAGGTGCGCCGGACCGCGTCGGCTCTGCTCGGCTGGACGCTGCTCATCCTGACGCCGCTCGCGATCGCCATCGCGCTGGCGGCCGAGCCGATCGCCGAGTTGCTGCTCGGCGGCGGGAGCAGTGCCGAGGGCGCTCTGGCGGCACGCTTCCTGGTGGTCTTCGCCCCGC
The DNA here is from genome assembly GCA_025963345.1 of Blastococcus sp. Taxonomy (GTDB): domain Bacteria; phylum Actinomycetota; class Actinomycetes; order Mycobacteriales; family Geodermatophilaceae; genus Blastococcus_B. The sequence continues at coordinate 15,068 of JAOPUS010000016.1, forward strand.
AGGTCGTGCTGTACGGCATCGGCATCGTGCTCACCGGGGTGCTGCAGGCCCACCGGCGGTTCGCCGGCCCGGCACTGGCACCCCTGCTGTCCAGCCTGGTGGTGGCGGCGGCCTATCTCGTCTTCGCCGGCATCGGGGGGAGCGGGGACATCGACGACCTCTCGACGCCCGCCGAGCTGGTGCTCGGCGTGGGGACGACGCTCGGTGTGGTGGCGCTCAGCCTGAGCCTGCTCGTCCCGGTGCGCCGGCTCCGGCTGGGCCTGCGGCCGACGCTGCGGTTCCCGGTGGGTGCCGCCCCGCGGGTGCGGCGGTTGGCCGTGGCCGGGGTGCTGACCCTCGCCGGCCAGCAGGCCGTGGCGGCGGTGGCGATCCGGCTGGCCAACGACGGCCCCGACGGCACCCAGGTCGTGTACTTCGCCGGTCTGACGCTGTTCCTCGTGCCTTGGGCCGCGCTCGCCGTGCCGCTGGCCACCTCCGCCTATCCCGGACTGGCCGAACGCGCCGAAGTGGGCGACGAGGCCGGCTACCGGCGGTCGCTGGCCCCGGCCGCCGTGCTGACCCTGGCCGCCTCGGCGGTCGCGGCCGGCGTACTGGTGGCGGTCTCGGGGCCGATGGCCCGGGTCTTCCTCGTCAGCGCACCTGCCGCGACGGTGGCCGCGCTGCGGGACACGATCATCGCCTTCGCGCCCGGCCTGGTCGGGTACGCGCTGGTGGCCCTGCTGACCCGGGCCCTGTACGCGCGGGGGCTGTGGAAGGCGCCGACCGTCTGCGTCGTCGGTGGCTGGCTGCTGGCCGTCGTGGCCGATGTGGTGCTGGCGCGGCTGCTGCCCCCTGAGGATCGGGGCCTGGCCCTCGGGGCCGGGCACAGCATCGGCGTGACCGTCGCGGGCGTGGGCCTGCTCGTCGTCGTCGCGCGCGTGGCCGGACCGGGTGTCCTGCGCGGCGTCCTCCGCAGCGGTGCGGCGGCGGTCACCGGCAGCGCGCTCGGTGCCGTTGCGGGGCTCCTGGTCGCCCGGGCACTCGGCGCCGACCCGGTGCCCCTGACCGGGGTCCTGGTCGCCGTGGCCGTGGGTCTGGTGGCCGCGGCGGTCGTGCTCGTGATCGCCGCGGCCGTCATGATGGGGACGGCGCGGGCCTCCCTGGCCGGGGCGGTGCAGGCGCTCCGCACGCCGGATGATCAGCGCGCCGCGACGACAGGAGGTGCACGGTGACCGAGGCGTCGCCCCTGCGTGGCCGCCGCGTCGTCGAGGTGCTGGCGACCAGCGCGGGCGGGGTGGGTGCCCACGTGCGCACGATCGTGCCCGCGATCCGCGCCGCCGGCGCCACCGTGAGTGTCTGTGGGGCGCCTGCCACGGAGCAGCTGTTCGGCTTCGCCTCCGTCGGCGCCGACTTCCGCCCGGTCGGCATCTCCTCGGGGCTGGCGCCCGTCGCAGACAGCCGCGCCGTCGGGCAGCTGCGCCGGGTGACAAACGGCGCCGACCTCGTCCACGCCCACGGTCTGCGCGCCGGGCTGGTCGCGGCGGCCGCGCGCCGGCTGTCGGGGGAGCGGCAGCGACCGCTGGTGCTCACCCTGCACAACGCCCTGCAGGAGACCTCGGGCCCGCGCCAACGGCTGCTCCGGGCGGTCGAGGGTGTGACCATCCGCGGCGCCGACCTCGTGCTCGCCGTCTCCAGCGACCTCGCCGACAACGCCCGCCGCCTCGGCGCGCGTGACGTCCGGGTCGTGCCGGCATCGGCGCCACCTCTGGAACCCGCCACGCGTACACGGGCCGAGGTGCGCGAGGAGCTCGGCGTGGACGACGGCCGTCCACTGCTCGTCGCGGTCGGACGGCTGCACCAGCAGAAGGGCTACGACGTCCTTTTCGACGCCGTTGCGCGGTGGGAGCAGGAAGGACGGCTGAAGCCGGCACCCCTCGTCGCGATCGCCGGGGACGGGCCGCTCGAGAACGAGCTGGCCGACCGCATCCGGGCCCAGCGGCTGCCGATCCTGCTGCTCGGCCGGCGGTCCGACGTCGCCGACCTGCTCGGCGCCGCGGACGCCTGCCTGTTGCCCTCGCGGTGGGAGGGCAGCCCGTTCACCGCGCAGGAGGCGCTGCGGGCCGGGACACCGCTGATCTCCACCCGCGCCGGCGGCATCCCCGAACTCGTCGGGACCGGGGCCGAGCTGGTGCCGGTGGGTGATGCCGCGGCCCTCGCCGAGGCCGTCGTCCGCGTGCTCGGCGATCCCGCCCACGCCGCGGAGCTCGCCGACGCAGGCCGCAAGCAGGCCGCCGGCTGGCCCGACGAGGAGGCCGCCGGCCGCCGCCTCGTCGCCGTCTACCGGGAGCTGCTCGGCGCGCCCGGCGACGGGCCGCGATGAACCGGCGGGGCCGCGGCGCGGCGGTGCTCCTCGTCCTGCTCATGGTTCTGCTCGGGCTCCCGTCACCCGCTGTCGCCGCCGGCGACGGCGCGACGGCCGCCCGCGTCCTCGTCGTCGGTGTCCCGGGCCTGACCTGGGGCGATGTCGACCTCCAGAGGACGCCGGAACTGACGGCCATGGCCGAGAACTCCGCCATAGGCGCGCTGTCGGTCCGGGCTGCCCGCTCCACCACCTGCGTCCTCGACGGGTGGGCGACCCTCGGCGCAGGCAACCGCGCCCGCGTCCCCGGCCCGGACGAGGGACTGCCGCCGGTACCCCTGCCGACCGTGCCTCTGCCTGACGACCAGGCCGCCCAGACGCCGGCACCGGACGGCGCGCAGCCGGAGCCGCCACTGGACACGTCGCTGTCGCACTGCGGGCTGCAGGAGCGGGCCGCCGGCGTCGCCCTGATCGATCCGCAGTCCACCGTGGCCCGCACGGCGCAGGACGCGGGCAGCGCGCGGTTCGGGGCCGAGCCGGGCGCCCTGGGGAAGGCGGTCGGCTGCGCCACGGTGTCGGGCCGGGCGGCCACCCTGGCCGCGGCGGTCCCGGGTGTGGAGATCACCCGTGTGGACACCCTGCCCACCGATCCGGGTGAACTCGCCGGGGTACTCGCCGGCTGCCCGCTCACGCTGGTCTCCCTCAACCAGCTCACCGACGCCGGGGAGCCGGGGGTCGACCGCACCGATGAGGGCACCGACCCCCAGGCGCGGGCCGCTGCGTTGCGGCAGATCGACCGCGCCGTGGGCCGGCTGCGCGCCGCCGTCGCGACCATGCCCGGCGACACGCTGGTCCTGCTGGCGGGGATCTCCGAGGTCAACGACGGCCGCCCGCAGCTGCACGTCGGGATGGCCGCCGGGCCCGGCTTCAGCCCTTCGGGCTGGCTGAGCTCGGCCAGCACGGGGCGGGCGCCGTTCGCCCAGCTCATCGACCTCGCGCCCACGGCACTGAGCGCGCTCGGCCTGCACCAGCCGGCGTCGATGAACGGACAGCCGCTGCGGGCGAGCGGGCACCGGCCCGCGCTGGCGGGGGCGGTGCAGGAGCTGGAGCGGGTCAACACCGCGGCGACGGTCCATTACCGCAGCACGGGGGTCTTCTTCTGGTCCCTCGTGCTCGTCTCGGCGGCCCTGGTCGCGCTGGGCGTGCTCGTCCTCGGGGGGTTCCGGGTCAGCGCGGGCGGCGGGTCGCGGATCGCGGGACGCCGTCTCCTCCGCGGACTGGCGATCGCCGCAGCCGGACTGCCGGTCGCCACCTACCTGGCGGGGCTCGTCCCGTGGGAGCGCACCGGCTGGCCGGTGCCTGCTCTCGTGGCCGCCGTGCTCGCCGCCGACCTGCTCGTCACCGGGATCGCCCTCCTCGGGCCCTGGCGGCGGCGTCGGCTGGGCCCGGCCCTGGCGGTGCTGGCGGTGACCTTCGGCACCCTCCTCGGCGACGTGCTGACCGGATCGACGCTGGAGCTCAACGGGCTGCTGGGGTACGACGCGATCGTGGCCGGCCGGTTCACCGGCTACGGCAACCTCACCTTCGGACTCTCCTCGGTCAGCGCGCTGAGCGTCATTGCCGCCGTCGCGACCGTGGCCGGCCGGCGCGCCGGCCGCGATCGGGCCCGGCTCGCGACGGGCGGCACCGTGCTCGTCCTGGGCCTCCTGACCGTCGCCGTCATCGGCGCCCCCGGCCTCGGCCGGGACTTCGGCGGAGTCCTGGCCGCGCTGCCGGGGTTCCTCCTGCTGGCGATGCTGCTGGCACGGGTCCGGGTGACCGTCGTCCGGCTGGTGGCGATCCTGGCCGCCGCCGTGGTCGCGGTGGGGGTGGTCGCCGTCCTCGACTGGACCCGCCCGGCGTCCGACCGCAGCCATCTGGGCAGGTTCGTCGAGCAGGTGCTGACGGGGGAGGCGTGGACGGTCATCAGCCGCAAGGGTCAGGCCAACCTCGACATCCTGCTGCGCAGCCCGCTCGCCTGGATGCTGCCCGTGGCGATCGTCGTCGCCGTGTGGCTGCTGCGCCCCGGCGGTCTGCTGCGGAACGGATCGGGAGCCGAGGCAGGTGGTCCCGCGGGGTTGTCGGCCGGGCAGGTGTTCGTCGTCCGCTCGGTCCTGCTGTCGGCCTCGCTGAGCCTGGTGATCGGCGCCGCCGTCAATGACTCGGGCGTCGCCCTGCCGGCGACCGCGGCGGCGCTGCTGGTGCCGTTGATGGTCTGGCTGGCTGCCGGAGCACGCAGCGGGGGTCCCGGTTCGGGGAAGACGTCGGGTGGCGCTCCCCACTCCGGGCCGGTCGAGGGCGCCGAGCGTGTTACGGTCGTATCCCGTGGATCGACCGTCTGGAACACGTGAATCCGTCGCATCACGCGGCCTTCTTCCCAACTCTCAGCCGACGAAGTTCGTCTTCGTCACCGGCGGAGTTGTCTCCTCTCTCGGCAAGGGCCTGACAGCCAGTTCGCTGGGTGCCCTGCTGTCCAGCCGTGGCCTCCGGGTCACGATGCAGAAGCTGGATCCCTACCTGAACGTCGACCCCGGAACGATGAACCCGTTCCAGCACGGTGAGGTCTTCGTCACCGAGGACGGCGCGGAG
>JAOPUS010000022.1 GCA_025963345.1 Blastococcus sp.
CGCCGCTGCGCGGGGTGCCCTGGCCGGGCCTCCGCGGGCGGGGTCGCGCCGCGGCCGGCGAGCGAGCGGCGGTTCTTACCGCCTGTTACTGCGGTCGCGGTCTTCTTGCCTGTACCGGTCGTGCGGCCACGTCGCTGGCTGTTGCCGGCCATCATCGGGTCAGCTCCCATCTCGGTCCATGGGGGGTGTCCTCGACGGAGACGCCGAGGTTGGTGAGCTGGTCACGGATCGCGTCGGCAGCGGCGAAGTCCTTGCGGGCCCGGGCCGCCTGCCGCTGCTCCAGCGCCAGCGAGACGAGTCCGTCGGTCACGTGGGTCAGTTGCTCGTCGCTGCCGCCGGTCGCCCACTGCGGGTCGAGCGGGTCGAGGCCGAGCACACCGAGCATCGCGCGCACCGAGCCTAGAGCGCCGGCGACCGCAGTGCCGTCGCCGTCGGCCAGCGCGGTGTTGCCCTGGTGAACCGTTTCGTGGATCGCGGCGACGGCGGCGGGCGTGCCGAGGTCGTCGTCGAGCGCGGCGGTGAACTCGGCGCAGAGCACCGGGTTGCCCGCGTCCGCACCGACCCGCTCGGCGGCCCGGCGGACGAAGGACTCCAGCCGCCGGTAGGCGACGCCCGCCTCGTCCAGCGCCGCGTCGGTGAACTCGATCGTCGAGCGGTAGTGCGGGGTGACGAGGTAGTAGCGCAGCTCGACCGGGCGGACGCGCCGCACGACGTCGTCGACCAGCGCGGTGTTGCCCATGGACTTGCTCATCTTCTCGCCACCGAGGGTGACCCAGCCGTTGTGCAGCCAGTAGCGGGCGAACCCGTCACCGGCGGCGCGCGACTGCGCCTGCTCGTTCTCGTGGTGCGGGAAGCGCAGGTCCAGGCCGCCGCCGTGGATGTCGAACTCCGCCCCGAGGTAGCGCTCGGCCATCGCAGAGCACTCCAGGTGCCAGCCGGGCCGGCCGCGGCCCCACGGCGTCGCCCAGGACGCCGTCTCCGGCTCGCCGTCCTTGTGCGCCTTCCAGAGCGCGAAGTCGCGGGGGTCGTGCTTGCGCTCGTCGGTCTCGGTGTCGGCGGCCGGCTGGAGGTCGTCGAGCTTCTGCCCGGTCAGCTCCCCGTAGGCGGGGAAGGACCGGACGTCGAAGTACACGTCGCCGTCGATGGCGTAGGCGTGGCCGCGCTCGATCAACCGCTCCATGAGCGCGATCATGTCCGGGATGTGCCCGGTGGCCCGCGGCTCGTAGGTGGGCGGCAGGACACCGAGGACGTTGTAGGCGCGGGTGCAGGCCAGCTCGTTCCGGTAGGCCCAGGCCCACCACGGGACGCCGTTGGCCGCGGCCTTGGCCAGGATCTTGTCGTCGATGTCGGTGACGTTGCGGATGTAGGTGACCTCGAGGCCGCCGACGGTCAGCCAGCGACGCAGCACGTCGAAGGCGAGCGCGGCGCGCACGTGGCCCACATGCGGTGGCCCCTGGACGGTCAGGCCACAGACGTAGACGGAAGCCTGACCGGCACGCAGCGGCGTGAAGTCGCGGACCGCGCGGGCGGCCGTGTCGAAAAGGCGGAGGCTCACTGCGAGGAGTCTACGGACGCCTGCGCGCCCTCATACCGGACCACCAGCGCGGTCGCCACCGCAGCACGCCCCTCGCCGCGTCCGGTCAGGCCCAGCCCGTCGGTCGTGGTGGCCGTGACGGTGACCGGCGCACCCAGCGCGGCGGACAGCGCCGCCTCGGCCTCGGCCCGACGGGGACCCAGCTTCGGGGTGGTCGCGACCAGTTGCACGGCGACGTTGCCGACCCGCCAGCCGGCCTCGTCCAGCACCTGCCGGACGTGCTGGAGGACGGCGGTCCCGTGCGCACCGGCCCAGCGCGGGTCGTCAGTGCCGAGCAGGCCGCCGATGTCGCCGAGCCCGGCGGCCGACAGGACGGCGTCGGTGATCGCGTGGGCCACGATGTCGCCGTCGGAGTGCCCGGCGCAGCCGTCGACGCCCGGCCACTCCAGGCCGGCCAGCCGGCAGGCCCGCCCGGGCTCGATCGGGTGGACGTCAGTGCCGATCCCCACCCGCGGAAGTTGAGGGGTCACGCGCTCACCTGGTTCATGGCTGGGCTCCGGGCTCGTTCCGCTCCTCGGTCCGCAACGCAGGTCGCCTCCGCGGTCGCTCCGCTCCTCGCTCGCTGCGATGCTCACTCGCTGTCGGCTCCCGACATCTCCCTGCGATGCTCGCTCGCCCGTCGTTCTCACGATCAGCTCAGCCATGTCCAGGTCATGGGGGACAGTCACCTTGGCGGCGCGCTCGTCGCCCACGACGGTGGCCACCGGCACCCCGGCGGCGCGGACGACCGACGCGTCGTCGGTGAGCTCCGCACCGTCCTCGAGTGCGGCATAGGCGGCGACCAGCGTGGCGCGGTCGAAGCCCTGGGGGGTCTGCACCCGGCGCAACGGCGCCCGGGGGACGGCGCCGGTCACCACGCCCTCGTCGTCGACGACCACGACGGTGTCGGTCACCGGCAGGACGGGGACGACGGCACGGGCGCCATCGGCCAGCGCGGCCAGGACCCGGGCGACGACGTCCGGCGGGGTGAGCGGGCGGGCCGCGTCGTGGACGAGCACGGCGTCGGTGGGGCGGCCGGGACCGGTCATTGCCGCGAGGCCGGCGCGGAC
>JAOPUS010000023.1 GCA_025963345.1 Blastococcus sp.
GTCGGGAGTGGCCTCGGACTGCGGGTTCGTGGTGGACACCGGTTCCCTAGCGGATCAGGTAGATCGTGGCGAAGAGCCCGACCCACACGACGTCGACGAAGTGCCAGTAGTAGGAGACCACGATGGCCGAGGTCGCCTGGGCCGGCGTGAACCGGCCCATGGTGGATCTGATGAGCAGGAAGACGAAGGCGACGAGGCCTCCGATCACGTGCAGCGCGTGGAAGCCGGTCGTCAGGTAGAAGACCGAGCCGTAGGTCGACGACGAGATCGTCGTGCCGTGCTCTGTCACCAGGATGTGGTACTCGTTCGCCTGACCGAGGACGAAGATCAGGCCCATCACGAAGGTGATCGTGAACCACCGGCGCAGGCCGTAGACGTTGCCCTGTTCCGCGGCGAACACGCCGAACTGGCAGGTCACCGACGAGGCGACCAGGATCAGGGTGAACACCACCGCGTAGGGGATGTTCAGCTCCGTCGGCTCCGGTGGCCACCCTTCGGTGGCCCGCGCTCGCGCGGTGAAGTACATGGCGAACAGGCCGGCGAAGAACATCAGCTCACTCGAGAGCCAGATGATCGTGCCGACGCTGACCATGTTCGGTCGGGTCAAGGAGTGCACCCGCGATGTGTCGAAGGTGCTGCTCGCGACGGGGGCCGTTGTCACGAGGGTCATCATGGCATCGGCAGGGGGCCGTCACGACTGCGGGTGCGATGGGCGTGGCGGCAAAGTGATCAGCTCTTTACCGTCGCCGCCGCCTACCGCGGGATCCGGTCGGGCAGCCACTAGGCTCGGGCGCGTGATCTCCGCCGCCGACACTGCCGTCCCGGCCAGCGTGCTGGTCTACAGCCACCGGTCCGAGACCCGCGACGCCGTGCGGACGGCGGTGGGCCGTCGTCCGGCCGCCGACGTCGGCCCGGTCACCTGGATCGAGTGCGTGACCGGCGACGAGGTCGTCGCCGCCGTCGATGGCGGGGGCATCGATCTGTGCATCCTCGACGGCGAGGCGCAGCCCGTCGGCGGGCTCGCGCTGGCCCGCCAGCTCGAGGAAGAGGTCGCCGACCGCCCCGCGGTGTGCGTCCTCATCGCCCGTCAGCCCGACCGCTGGCTGGCGCACTGGTCGCGGGCCGAGGGCACGCTGCCGCTGCCGATCGACCCGCTGACCGCGCCCGCCGTGGTGGCGGACCTGCTGCGCGCACACGCACGGCGCCCCGTCGTCCGTCGGTGAACTCGCACGCAGGGCCCCCGCCGACCTGGCCGGGGCTGCTGAACCGGCTGCTGGGCGGTCAGGACCTCACCTCGGCCGACACCGCGTGGGCGATGCGTGAGGTGATGACCGGCGAGGCCACGCCGGTGCAGGTCGCCGCCTTCGCCGTCGCTCTCCGCGCGAAGGGCGAGTCGGCCGACGAGGTCGCCGGCATGGCGGCGGAGATGCTCGCCCAGGCGACGCCCGTGGATCTGCCGCTCGAGTGCGTCGACATCGTCGGCACCGGGGGCGACGGCGCCCACACGGTCAACATCTCCTCGATGGCCGCGGTCGTCACCGCGGCGGCAGGGGCGCCCGTCGCCAAGCACGGCGGCCGGGCCGCGTCGTCGTCCTCCGGTGCCGCGGACGTGCTGGAGGAGCTGGGCATCGCGATCGACCTGCCGGCGCCCGCCGTCGTCCGCTGCGTGCAGGAGGCCGGCATCGGGTTCTTCTTCGCGCCGGTGTTCCACCCGGGCATGCGCTTCGCCGCCGGCCCGCGGCGGGAGATGGGCATCGCGACCGTCTTCAACTTCCTGGGCCCGCTCACCAACCCGGCGCGGCCGGTGGCCGCGGCGATCGGCTGTGCCGACCGCCGCATGGCGCCGGTCATGGCCGGCGTGCTGGCCGCCCGCGGCGGTCGCGCCCTCGTCTTCCGTGGGGACGACGGCCTCGACGAACTGACCACCGCCACCACCTCGTCGGTGTGGGTGGTCCGCGACGGCGAGGTCACGCCCGACCGACTGGACCCAGCGGCGTTGGGCATCCCGGCGTCGGTTCCCGATGACCTGCGCGGTGGCTCGCCGGCCTTCAACGCCGACGTGTTCCGGCGCGTGCTGGGCGGGGAGAAGGGGCCGGTGCGCGACGCCGTGCTGCTGAACGCGGGGGCGGCGCTGGCCGCCTTCGACGAGCGGTCGGCCCGGCTGCACGACGCGGTCGGTGCGGGAATGGCGCGTGCCGCTGCCGCCGTCGACGACGGGCGAGCCGTGGCTCTCCTGGAGCGCTGGGTGCAGGTCAGCCAGCAGAAGGACCTGCTCCTCCCCGACCCTCGCAAGCTCGGGCCGGGCCCCGGGAGCAGGCCTTAGTCGGCGGTGTCGAAGCCGATCGCGAAGGCCGCTTCCAGGTCGTGCCGGGAGTAGGCGCGGAAGGCGATGTGCGTCTCGGTCTCGAGCACGCCCGGCACCTTGTTGATCCGGCCGGCGATGACCTCGGCGACCTGCTCGAACTCCCGCACCCGCACGATCGCGATCAGGTCGACCTCGCCGGCGGTGGAGTAGACCTCGCTGACGCCGTCGAGGTCGGCGATGGCGGCCGCGACCTCGGGGATCGAATCGGTGGCGGCATCGATCATCACGATGGCGGTGATCACGCCGGCGAGCCTAGCCGGGCGCGCGTCGCACCGCCCGTCCCCGCCGTCACCCGCTCGGGCCGCGTCCGCGTGCCCAGGGACCGGCCGTCGGCGAACGGGTCGCGGCCGGTGCGACCGGCCTCCACCCGGGCAAGGAACGCGTTGAACGCCCCGGTGCCCGGCGCCGGGCTGGCCAGCGTCCCGGTGACCTCGACCAGCCGCGTGCCCGGCTTCTCCATCCAGCGCAGGATCAGTTCGGTCTCGTCGACGGAGGCGGCCAGTTCGTCGTCCGGACCGGTCGGTGTCTCGGCGGTCAGCAGCAGCCCGGCGAGGGTCGAGCGCACCGAGGTGGCCTGCGGTGCGCCGCCCGCGGCGACCAGCCGGCCCCGGCGGACGACGGACAGGTGCCACCCGCCGGCGCCGTCGGGGCGGGCGATGGCCAGTTCGGGCACGGCGGCCAGCGACGCCAGCCGCTGCCGGCGCCGGACCGCGCGAACGAGCACGGCGACCCGGTCGCGGAGCGTCGCGGCGTCCTCGTACCGTTCCTCGGCGGCCAGCCGGTCCACGCGGGCGAGCAGTGGTGCCACGAGGGCGGAGGGGTCGTGGTCGACCGCCGCACGGAAGACCGCGGCGACGGCGGCGTACTCGTCCACCGACTGTGCGCCGGTGCACGGCGCCCCGCAGCGGCCCATGTCGGCCAGCGCGCACGCCGTCCCGGGCACGCGCGGGGAGATCCTGGTCGTGCACTGGCGCAGCGGGAGCGACTCGTGGACGGCGGCGACGGCCGCGTCGGCGGCCCGCCGGTCGGGGAAGGGGCCCAGGAACACCCCTGTGCCCGGCCGGACCCGCCGGACGACGGACAGCCGCGGGAAGTGCTCGTCGGTCAGGCGCACCCACAGCGCCCGCTCGGGGAAGCGGGAACGGCGGTTGTACCGCGGCTTGTGCTCGGCGATCAGCCGGAGCTCGCGGACGGCGGCCTCGAGGTCGTGCGCGCACGGGATCGCGTCCACCCGCTGGGACAGCGCCACCATCTCGGTGATCCGGCTGCGCTGCTCCCCGGCGGAGAAGTAGCTCCGCACCCGGCTGCGCAGGTCGTTCGACGTCCCGACGTAGAGCGGCTCGTCGCGCGGCCCCCGGAACAGATAGACGCCCGGACCCCGTGGGACCGAGTCGGCCAGGTGCCGCTTGCGCAGCCGCTCCGGATCCACCTGCCGGGTGAGCCCGGTCAGCTCCTCCAGGGTCGTGATGCCCAGGGGGCCCAGCCGCTCGAAGAGCCCGTGCAGGACGTCGACGGTCGCACGGGCGTCGTCCAGGGCGCGGTGTGTGGGCGACGTCGTGGCGGAGAAGTAAGGAGCGAGGGTGGCCAGCTTGCAGTTGGGCACCTCGTCGCGGGTCAGCAGCCGGCGGGCCAGGACGGCGGTGTCGACGGAAGCCGCCGGTGGCCAGGCCAGGCCGTTCTCCGCGCAGGCCGCCTTGAGGAAGCCGAGGTCGAACGGTGCGTTGTGGGCGACCAGGACGGCGCCGCGGGCGAACTCGAGGAAGGCCGGCAGCACGGTGCCGATGCGTGGCGCCGCGGCGACCATCATCGAGGTGATGCCGGTCAGGACGCTGATGTAGGGCGGGATCTCCCGGCCCGGGTCGACCAGGGTCTGGAACTCGCCGAGCACCTGGCCGCCGCGAACCTTCACCGCCCCGATCTCGGTGATCGCGCTGTCTTTCGGCGACCCGCCGGTGGTCTCGAGGTCGACGACGACGAACGTCACGTCCGCCAAACGCGTGCCGAGCTCCTCGATCGACACCTGTTGGTAGCGGTCGAGAGCGGTTGAGAAGGGCACGGATCGGACGGTAGGTCGGGGTAATGACACTCTTGTGATGCCGCGCCGCGGCCCGGCGTCCGCACGGACGGGTGCAGTACGTCGCCCGGGCGGGGGATGAGGGCCACTCACCTGGCGGTTCGGCCGTGATGAGGACACCATCTGTGCCGGTGGGCCGCGCTTGTCGAAGGGCGCCCCGAACGTAGAGGTGGTCCGATGTTCGCGCGCTCCCCGTGGCGCACCCGAGGGATGGCGCGTGTGGTCGCCGCGGCGGTCGCCGCGCTCGTCCTGGCCGGCGGCAGCTCCGCCGCGGCCGCACCCAGCGATCAGCCGGGCGGCACGTCCGGCGTGCTCGACAGCCGGGCCCTGGACCAGCTCCAGCAGCGTGCGGCCGAGGTGCAGAGCGGGCTGCAGGCGCAGCAGGGCGAGGTGGCCGCGGCCCGCGACGCCCTGACGGAGGCCGAGCAGGCCGTCGCGGACGCGCAGAGGGTCTTCGACGACGCCCAGGGCGAGCTCGCCGGCTATCAGAAGGTCGTCGCGCGCTACGCGTCGGCGCTCTACCGGGACGGCGGCGCCCTGACGCCGCTGACCCTGCTGCTCTCCGGAGGCGACCCCGGCGAGGTGTTGTCAGCGATGAGCTTCCTGGACGTCGTCGACGCCCACGCCGCCGAGGTCATCGGCGCGGCGGAGAAGATGCGGCAGGCGGCACTGGACCAGCAGCAGCGGGCGAGCGCGGCCCTGGAGCAGGCCCGGGCGCGGAAGGACGAGGTGGCGGCCCGGGTCGCCGAGCTCGAGGCGGCGGCGGCGGCGGTCACCGCCGAGCTCGACGCGGCCCTGCGTGACGTCGATCGCCAACTGGCCCAGCTCCAGCAGGAACAGGTCGACGTGAACACGCGGACGGCGGCCAACTGGCTGGCCTATGTGAACCAGATGACCGCGGCCGGGGTCGTCCCCCCGCCGGCGGCCCAGCTGAAGGACGCGCCCGCAGGACTGCCCCCGGCCATGGTCCCGGTGGCCGCCGCCGGTGGGGGAGCGCAGCGCGGTGCGGCGCAGCTCCCGCGCCAGCCCACGTCGCTGCTGATCCTGCCCGCCGAGACCGTGGCCGCGGTGACCGCGGCGATGGATGCGCTCGGCAAGCCCTACGCGCCGGGTACCGCCGGCCCGGAGTCCTGGGACTGCGGATCGCTGGTGCAGTCGGTCTACGGGGCCGCGGGCATCTCGCTCCCGGCGACCCAGGCGGACCTGTTCGCCGTCACGACGCCGGTCGACGCCGCCGACGTGCTCCCCGGCGACCTCGTCTTCCTCGGCGACGGAGAGTCCGGGCTCGGGCACGTGGGCATCGCCCTGGACCCCAAGACGATGCTCGCCGCCGACGCGCGGGCCGGCGCGGTCGTCGTCCGCACCCTCCCGGGCGACCAGGTGCTGGGCATCGGCCGGCCCAGCCTGGATCAGCGGGCACCCGTGACCGCGCCGGGTCCCAGTGGCGGCGCCCTCCGCATGGAGTGCGGCAACACCGTCTACCCGCCGAGCTACGACGGCGCCCGCCAGTGGGGCGGCTATCCCAACGGTCTCATCCCACCCAGTGCCATGTGTCCGCTCGGGGCGGCCGGCCACTCGCTCCGGTGCGACGCCGCGGCGGCCTACCGCGCGATGTCGGCGGCCTTCGCGACGGCGTTGGGCTCGCCGATCTGCATGACCGACTCCTATCGCACGTACGCCAGTCAGGTCCGGCTCTACGGCCAGAAGCCGACCCTGGCCGCGGTCCCCGGCACCAGCAATCACGGCTGGGGGCTGGCCGTCGACCTCTGCGGAGGCATCGAGAGCTACGGCACCACGCCCTACAACTGGATGAAGGCCAACGCCGGCCGGTTCGGCTTCCTGCACCCGGACTGGGCCGAGCCCGGCAACGGGCGCGAGGAGCCGTGGCACTGGGAGTACGCGGGGACCTGAGCCCGACAGCACCTGAGCCGGCAATTCCTGGGCCGGCAACTCCGGAATTGTCGGTGGCCGCTCCTACCGTGCGGACAACTCACGGAGGAGAGAATCCATGTTGATCGACTGCGACACCTGCACCGCGCGAGGCACGGGCTGCGCCGACTGCGTCGTCACCGTCCTGCTCGGCGCACCGCCGGGCTGGCAGAGCGTCGACCCGGTCGTGGTCCCGATGACGGGTCGCGCGCGCACCGCCGTCCCCGAGGGCGACGTCCACACGCATCCGGAGGCCGCCGCGGAGGACGTCGTCGTCCCTCCGCCGGGCGTCGTGGTGGACTTCGACGAGGTCGAGCGCCGGGCCGTGCGGGCCCTGGCCGATGTCGGTCTGGTGCCTCCGCTCCGGCACCGGGGCGCCCCCGGAGAGGCCGCCGGCGACGGCCGTCGGACCGGCTGACCGGAGGGACGGACCGGTCCGCAGCAAGTCGCAGTCCGGTAACGGCGACCCGCTGACCAGCGGTGACGGCGGCGAAGGCGAGCTTGGTCACACCAGTCCCACAGCCCTCCGTTTGTCACAGCAGCATCACGGTCGTAGGGTCGTCGCCGTTCGACCGAGTGGTCGCCGCCCGTTGAAGGGTGGCCTCGGCCGGGCACCGCCGAATTGCCCGAAGGCGCCTCACTGGCGTCGGACGGCGAACCGGGGACCCACCGCAGTCCTGGGGTGAGTTCCCCTGTAGGGCCGGCTCGCCGGTGCGCAGGGGATAGGGCCAGTCTTCCCAGCCCGAACCCGTCAGCTAACTCGGTAGGCGGTTGCAGAGGAAGAAACGGAGAGCCGCCGCTCGTGGCGACCCCACATTCTGTACTGACGCACGCCCCTGAACAGTTCCCCGCCGCTCCGGTCGGCCCTCGTGCGCCCCGCCGCCTCGGTCTGGTCCGCTCCGGGCTGCTGATCGGGGCCGCCGCAGCCCTGGCCGTCACCGCGCTTCCGGGGGCCGCATCCGCGGAGCCCGTGGCCGACGCGGCCCAGGCCGCCCGGCTCGTCGCCGATGCCAGCCACCAGCTGGAGATCGTCACCGAGCAGGTCAACGAGGCCCGTGTCGTCCTCGAGCGGCAGCAGGCTGCCGTCGCGAGTGCCGACCAGGCCGCGGCCGAGGCCCAGACGCGGCTCGACTCCCTCGACGGCCAGATCCGGCAGCTGGCCCGCTCGGCCTACACCAGCGACGGCTTCTCCCGGCTGGACGTGATGCTCACCAGCGACTCCGCTGAGGCGTTCGTCCACCAGCTCGGCACCCTCGATGCCATCGCCGGCCACACCAACGACCTCGTCTCCGAGGTCGCTGCTGCTGCCGACGACGCGGACAAGGCCCAGGCGTCCGCCGACGAGGCGCAGGCGCAGGCGCAGAAGTCCTACGACGACATCGCCGCACAGCAGCAGGAACTCGAGGCGAAGATCGCCGACTACCAGCGCCAGTACGACGCGCTGACCGCCCCGCAGCAGCAGGAGGTCCTCCGGACTCACGGCGGGGACACCCAGGCGGTGCCCAGCGGGGTCATCGCCCCCAGTGCCGCTGCTCAGCAGGCGGTCGACACCGCGCTGGCCCAGGCCGGCGACCCCTACGTCTGGGGCGCCGGCGGACCGGACGCGTTCGACTGCTCCGGTCTCATGCAGTACGCGTACTCCGCGGCGGGGGTGAGCCTCCCGCACTCCAGCAGCAGCCAGTCGCAGATGGGCATGGCCGTCTCCCGCAGCGAGCTGCAGCCCGGTGACCTGGTGTTCTTCTACAGCCCGGTCAGCCATGTGGGCATGTACATCGGCAACGGCCAGATGGTCCACGCCTCGACCTCGGGTCAGCCCGTCAAGGTCGCCAGCCTCGACTCGATGGGCAGCTACAACAGTGCCCGCCGGATCGCCGGCTGATCCGCACCGCACGTCCGGCGAGGGCCGGTGACCCGATCCAGGGGACACCGGCCCTCGCCGCGTTGCGGGTGCGGCAGGTCCGGCCGCCGTCACTGGCCCCGACCGACGCGCACCTAGGATCAGCCCCGTGGGCGAGCGTGCGAGCTCACCAATGAACCGAGCTCACCGATGAACAGAGCAGCGTGGCGCGAACCGGCCGACGAGCGCCAGCGAGGAGGCCGTGTGAGCGCCCGTCGCGCAGCGCTGGTCGCCGCGCTCGTCCTCGGCGCCGCGCTCGTCATCGTCATCGCCGTTCGGACCCCGTGGACGGTGCTCCCGCAGCCGCCTGGCGGCCACACCCCCCTCGACCCGACCGCCGGCCTGTCCGCCGCCCAGGTGGAACGTGCCAAAGCCTTTGCCGCGCTGATCCGCCCGGCGTCCCTGTTCTCCCTCGTCCTCGGGCTCACGGCCTCGGCGGTCCTCGGGCTCACCCGCCTCGGTGGCCGGCTGGTTCGGGCCGTCGCGGCCCCGCTGGGCGGGGGATGGGTCTGGCAGGTGCTGCTGGGTGTCCTGTCCCTCGCCGTGATCGGCCGCTTGGTCACGCTGCCGCTGTCGGCATACGGGGAGGTGATCCGACACCGCTACGGGCTGTCCACGCGGGGCTGGGGGCTCTGGCTCCGGGACGTCGGCGTCTCCACGGCCATCAACGCCGGCCTGACCGCCGTCGGGCTGCTGGCCCTGGTCTGGATCGCCCGTCGGGCGCCGCGGACCTGGTGGGCCTGGGCGGCTGCGGGAGCGGCCGCGCTCGTGGTCGTCGGGTCATTCCTCTGGCCGGTGGTGATGGAGCCGGCGTTCAACCGCTTCGAGTCGATGCCCGCCGGGCAGTTGCGCAGCGACCTGCTGGCGCTCGCCGAGAAGAACGGCACCCCGGTGCAGGACGTGCTCGTGTCGGACGCGAGCCGGCGGACGACGGCGCTGAACGCCTACGTCTCGGGCTTCGGCTCTACCCGGCGGATCGTCGTCTACGACACGGTCCTCGAGCGCCTGCCCGACGACCAGATCGAGTCGATCGTGGCGCACGAACTCGGCCACGTCGCCGCCGACGACGTCCTGACCGGGACCCTGATGGGTGCGCTCGGGGCGGGAGCGGGCGTGGCAGCGCTCGGCTGGCTGCTGTCGATCGGCCCGCTGCGACGGCGGTCGGGGGCGGACTCGCCCGGCGATCCCCGGATCGTCCCGCTCGTCCTCTTCCTGATGGCCGTGGGCACGCTGGCCTCGACCCCCGTCCAGAACCTGGTCTCCCGGCACATCGAGGCCCGCGCCGACGTGCACGCCCTCGACCTGACCGCGAACCCGGAGGCCTTCATCCAGATGCAGCGCGGCCTGGCCACGACCAACCTCTCCGACCCCGACCCGCCCGCGGCCTGGCAGTGGTTCTTCGGGTCGCACCCGACCACGGCTCAGCGCGTGGCGCTCGCGCACGACTGGGAACGGCTGCACCGGCGGTGACCCGCACCCTCGTGGTCACCAACGACTTCCCGCCGCGCCAGGGAGGCATCCAGACCTTCGTGGCCGCACTGCTGGCCCGCCGTCCGCCGGACTCGGTCGTCGTGCTCGCCTCTGACTCCCCGGGATCGACGGAGTACGACGCCGCACTGCCCTATCCGGTCGTCCGTCGACCCACGGGCATGCTGCTGCCGACGAGGGACACCGCACACGCCGCCGTCGACCTGGCCCGCAGGCACGGCTGTGACAGCGCCTTCTTCGGTGCTGCCGCACCGCTGGGCGTGCTGGCTCCCGCGCTCCGAGCGGCCGGCGTCGGGCACCAGGTGGGTGCCACGCACGGGCACGAGACCGGGTGGGTGGCCCTGCCCGGGTCACGGCACCTGCTGCAGCGCATCGCCGGGAACCTGGACGTGCTCACCTACATCAGCGAGTACACCCGCGGCCGGCTCGAGCCGGCCCTCGGCGGACGCACCCGGCTGGCCCAGCTGTCACCCGGGGTCGACGTCGAGCGGTTCACCCCGGATGCCGACGGCGCGGCAATCCGCCGGCGGTACGGACTGGGTACGGCGCCGGTGGTGGTGTGCGTGTCCCGGCTGGTTGCCCGCAAGGGTCAGGACGTCCTCGTGGCCGGGTGGCCGCAGGTCCTGGCCCGGTATCCCGACGCCCGGCTGCTCCTCGTCGGAGGCGGCCCGGCGGAGAAGTCGCTGCGTCGGGCCGTGACACGGCTGGGCCTGGAGCGGTCCGTCGTCCTCACCGGACCGGTGGCGACGGAGGAGCTCCCCGCGTACTACGCGGCCGGCGACGTGTTCGCCATGCCGTGCCGCACCCGTCGCGGCGGGCTGGACGTCGAAGGCCTGGGGATGGTCTTCCTGGAGGCCGCTGCCTGCGGCCGGCCCGTGGTGGCCGGCACCTCCGGCGGGGCGCCGGAGGCGGTCCAGGAAGGGGTCACCGGGCACGTCGTCGATCCGCGGTCACCCGACGCCGTCGCCGCCAGGATCGCCGGCCTGCTGGCCGACCCCGCCCGCGCCAGGGCGATGGGCAAGGCGGGTCGAGCCTGGGTGGAGCAGCGCTGGTCCTGGACGACGATCGCCGCGACGTTCGACGAGCTCCTCGACCCCTGAAGGCCCCGCTGCAGGGTCCCGCCCGAGCCTGCGAGGGGGGTGGGGCAGCGGGGTCCTCTTTCAGCGGGTGTAGAGCTTCTCGACGTCGGCGTCGAACTCCTTCATGACGACGGAGCGCTTGAGCTTGAGGCTGGGCGTCAGCATCCCGTTGTCCTCGGTGAAGTCCGTGCCGAGGATGGTGAACTTCTTGATCGCCTCGGCCTGGGACACCGCCTTGTTGGCGTCCTTGACCGCCGACTCGATCTCGGCGTAGAGCTCCGGGTCCTCCCGGACCTGCTCGGCGGTCTGGTCCGCGGGCTTGCCCTTGGACTCCAGCCACTGCGGCAGCGCCTCCTCGTCGAGGGTGATCAGCGCCGCGATGAACGGGCGCTGGTCGCCGACGACGATGCACTGGCTGACCAGGCGGTGCGAGCGGAGCCGGTCCTCCAGCACCGCGGGGGCGACGTTCTTGCCGCCCGCCGTCACGATGATCTCCTTCTTGCGGCCGGTGATCTTGAGGAAGCCGTCGCTGTCGATCTCGCCGAGGTCGCCGGTGTGGAACCAGCCCTCGGAGTCGATCGCCTCCTTGGTGGCGTCCTCGTTCTTCCAGTAGCCGCGCATGACCACGCCGCCGCGGAGCAGGATCTCGCCGTCGTCGGCGATCGCCGCGGCCACCCCGGGCAGCGGCCGCCCGACGGTGCCGATGCGCAGCGCGTCGTCGTGGTTCACCGCTGCGGCGGCCGTCGTCTCGGTGAGGCCGTAGCCCTCGTAGACGATGACGCCGATGCCGCGGAAGAAGTGGCC
>JAOPUS010000049.1 GCA_025963345.1 Blastococcus sp.
ACAACCAGGGAGACGCGGAGTCCTGGCTCGGCGAGAACTGGCGGGAGCTGCTCGACCGCGGCGTGGCCACCGTCACCCTGTTCGACGGGGACGACGAGATCTACGGCCCCATGGGCCTGGCGGCCACTTAAAGTCTAGGCGGAACCGGAGGCCTCGGTGGCCCCCTCCTTGGCTTCCCCGAGCGTGCGAGGGAAGCCAGGAGGGGCCTTTCTCAGCCGCGCGCGGTCTTCGCCGGCTCCCGGACGACGACGTCGCCGAGGACGTCGTCGATGTGCCGGTGGACGTCGTCGTCCAGGCGCACCCCCGCGGCCTTGACGTTGTCGTGCACCTGCTCCGGGCGGGTGGCGCCGATGATCGCGGCGGCGACGTTCGAGTTCTGCAGCACCCAGGCGATGGCGAGCTGGGCCATGGTCAGGCCGAGATCGTCGGCGATCGGGCGCAGCTGCTGGACCCGGCGGAGGATGTCGTCGGACAGGAGGGGCCGCATCGTCTTCCCGGCCTCGGCATGCCCGCCGCGGCTGTCGGCGGGCGGCTGCTCACCCGGGCGGTACTTCCCGGTGAGCACACCCTGGGCCAGCGGCGACCAGACGATCTGGGAGAGGCCTTCCTTCTCCGAGGTGGGCACGACCTCCTGCTCGATGACCCGCCAGAGCATCGAGTACTGCGGCTGATTGCTGATCAGGTGGATGCCCAGGTCGCGGGCGAGGGCGGCGCCGGCCGCGATCTCCTCGGCCCGCCACTCGCTGACCCCGATGTAGAGCACCTTGCCCGCGCGCACGAGGTCGGCGAAGGCGGTCAACGTCTCCTCGAGCGGCACCGACGAGTCGTAGCGGTGCGCCTGGTAGAGGTCGACGTAGTCGGTCTGCAGCCGCTGCAGCGAGGCGTGGCAGCTCTCGATGATGTGCTTGCGGGACAGGCCGCGGTCGTTCTGGCCCGGGCCGGTCGGCCAGTACACCTTGGTGAACAGCTCGTATGACGAGCGGCGCTGACCCTCCAGAGCCCGGCCGAGGACCGATTCGGCCCGGGTGCCGGCGTAGACGTCAGCGGTGTCGAACGTGGTGATGCCGGCGTCGAGGGCCGCACGGACGCAGGCGAGGGCGGCGTCCTCCTCGACCTGGCCACCGTGGGTGAGCCAGTTGCCGTACGCGATCTCGGAGATGGTCAGGCCGGAGCGGCCGAGGCGTCTGAATTCCACGGACCGGGACGCTAGACCCGTGCCCTCGATGGCCCTTTCTCAGACGTCGGCGCCCAGGGGAACCTCGGGCTTCGGGAAGCGCCAGCGGCGGATCATCGTCGAGCGGCTGATGCCGTACCAGACCAGGCCACGGGTCTTGGAGTCGGCGTTGGGGAAGCGCTCGGCGACCTTCCGATTGATCCGTCGGCTGAGCACCACGGAGTCGACGATCATCAGCAGGAAGAAGCCGAACAGCAGGAAGCTCGCGTAGTTGCGCACCAGGATGCTCGGCACGATGGTGCCGATCAGCGCGACGGCGGCGATGGCGAGGAAGAAGCTGCCGACGTTGCGCCGGGAGTCCACGACGTCGCGCACGAGCTTGCGGACCGGGCCGCGGTCGCGGGCGGGCAGGTAGGAGTCGTCGCCGCGCGCGGCGCCCTGTCGCGCCTCGACCCGGCGGGAGGCCTGATTCTCGCGCATGCGCTTGTAGGCCTCCTTCCGCGTGGTGGGCGGCGGCGGGGGCGGCCCGGCGCGGCGGCCCTGGGCCTGGCTGCGCTTCGGCGTCGGGCGGCCCTTGCCGGCGGCGCGGACGAGCTGATCGGTGAGATCGGTGGAGGCGTCCGCGCCGGAGGCGGTGGTCGTCTCGGCGGAGTCACGGCGGCCGGGCAGGCGGAGCTTCACGAGCCAGAAGTCTACGTGTGTGACGCGGTAGAGCTGGGAACTCACCTTCGGCGCCGTACAGTGGGACACGGCAGGGAAGGGTCACCGCCTCGGCGGTGTTGCTCTGCTGCAGAAGTGCCGCAGCGGGCACCCTCGGATCTGGGAGGACACAAACATGTCGGTGCAGGACAGCACGACCCTCGACAGCAGCGCGACCGGCACCACCGGCGTGCTGCTCAGCGACCCCGCGGCCTCGAAGGTGAAGGCACTGCTGGACCAGGAGGGCCGCGACGATCTGCGGCTGCGCATCGCCGTGCAGCCCGGTGGCTGTTCCGGCCTGCGCTACCAGCTCTTCTTCGACGAGCGGTTCCTCGACGGTGACCAGACCTACGAGTTCGGTGGCGTCGAGGTGATCGTCGATCGGATGAGCGGCCCGTACCTGGGCGGCGCGACCATCGACTTCGTCGACACCATCGAGAAGCAGGGCTTCACCATCGACAACCCCAACGCGGGCGGTTCCTGCGCCTGCGGCGACTCGTTCCACTGAGAGTCCACCAGCTCGAACCACACAACGCCCGGTTCCCCCATCGCGGGGGAGCCGGGCGTTGTCGTGTTCAGGGGGCGGCCGCCGTGATCATCGGATTGTTGCCGCCGACACGCGTCGGCACGCCGTCGGGAGCGGCCACAAGCCGATGATCAACTTTGGACGGCGGGCTCAGAGGCGAACCGGGTAGTGGGTCTCCGGGATCTCAGGGCGGATCCGCTCCTCGACGAAGATCCCGTGCCACACCATGAACACCAAGACTTCCCACACCTGACGGGCGATCCGCTTGCTCGGCACCTCGGCGGTGCGCAGGGCGGTGAGCATGTCTCCCACGTGGGCCCGGTCCAGCCATTCGTCGGTCTGGCTGTCGGCCACGATGTCGCGGGCCCACTCGTGCAGCGGCCCGGCCAGGAAGTCGGCCGTGGGCACCGGGAAGCCGAGCTTGCGCCGGTGCAGGATCGACGGCGGCACGATCTGCTCCATCGCCCGGCGCAGCGCGTACTTGGTCGCCCCCTGCGTGTCCCCTGAGCCCCCCCGGGGGACCCGCTGGTCGAGGGGGATGGTGCTGGCCAGCGCGAACACCTCGGGGTCGAGGAACGGGACCCGCAGTTCGAGCGAGTTGGCCATGGTCATCTTGTCGGCCTTGACCAGGATGTCGCCGCGCAGCCAGGTGAAGAGATCGACGTACTGCATGGCGGTGACGTCGTCGTACCCGGCCTCGCGGGTGTGCCGGTAGAGGTCCTGGGTGACCGTGACGTGGGACAGGTCGGTGTCGTGCCCACGCATCAGCCGGGCCAGCTCCTCGGGGGAGAAGTTCCGGGCGTTCCCGTAGTAGCGCTCCTCCAGTGGGATGGAGGCGCGGCGGAGCAGGTCCTTGCCGCGGAGGCCATCCGGCAGCCGGCGCGACAGCGCGGCCATGGCCCGCCTGCCGGCCTGGGGCATCCGCTGCGCCCAGGCGAGGCTCAACGGTTCGCGGTAGATCGTGTAGCCGCCGAACAGTTCGTCGGCGCCCTCGCCGGAGAGCACGACCTTGACGTGCTTGCGGGCCTCGCGGGCCACGAAGTACAGCGGCACGAGCGCGGGGTCGGCGACCGGGTCGTCGAGGTACCAGACCACCTCGGGGATGGCCGCGGCGAACTGCTCGGCGGTGATCACGACCGGCACGTGCTCCACGCCGAGGGTGGCGGCCGACTCCGCGGCGATGTCCACCTCCGACGTGGACTCACGCTCGAAGCCG
The DNA here is from genome assembly GCA_025963345.1 of Blastococcus sp. GTDB lineage: Bacteria > Actinomycetota > Actinomycetes > Mycobacteriales > Geodermatophilaceae > Blastococcus_B. The sequence continues at coordinate 3,616 of JAOPUS010000049.1, forward strand.
ACCGTGAAGGTCATCAACTTGGGGTTGTAGCGCTTGGCCAGGGCGGCGATCGCGGTCGAGTCGATGCCGCTGGACAGGAACGAGCCCACGGTGACGTCGGCGCGCATGTGCTTGGCCACCGACTCGTCCAGCGTGTCGGCGATCCGGTCGTACAGCTCCTGCTCCCGCCCCGCGGGAACCGGCTGTGGCCTGAACGTCGGGTGGAAGTAGCGCTCGGTGGTCAGCTCCCCGTCGACGACGGTGAAGGTGGTGCCGCTCTCGATCCGGCGGATGCCCCGATGCAGCGTCGCGGGCTCGGGCACGTACTGCAGCGTCAGGTAGTGCTGCAGCGACGCCGGGTCGACGCCGCCGGCGGCCTTGCTGCCGCCCAGCATCTCCAGCACGGCCTTCTTCTCCGAGCTGAACACCAGTCCGCCGTCGGCCAGCCGGGCCGTGAACAGGGGCTTGATCCCGAACGGGTCCCGCGCGCCGAACGCCGTCCGGGTGTGGGTGTCCCAGATGACGAACGCGAACATGCCGCGCAGCTTGGGGACGATCGCCTCGCCCCACAGGTGGTAGCCGGCGACGATCGTCTCGGTGTCGCCGTGCGTGGTCAGGGTCGCGCCGGCGGCGGCCAGCTCCTCGCGCAGTTCCACGTAGTTGTAGATCTCGCCGTTGAACAGGATCCGGTAGCGGCCGTCGGCGTAGGGGAGTGGCTGCGGGCTGCCGTCGACGTCGATGATCGAGAGCCGGTTGAAGCCGAGGACGACGTTCGGGTCGGTCCAGACCTTGGTGTCGTCCGGACCCCGGTGGTGCAGGCAGTGCAGGGCGCCCTGCACGTCACTCACCGTGGCGTCGGTGACCCGGGCGGCATCGGTGGACAGATAGGCGAGCAGGCCACACATCAGGCGCAGGTCCTCGGGGTGGGGGAGAGGCGGTCGTGGCCGGATCAGACGCGCTCGCCGGCGCGGGTCTTCCGCGTGGCGGTGCGCTCGGCGTAGAAGGACAGGAACGGCACGGTGCCGGCGAGCACGGTGAGCGCCGATCCCTTCAGGCTCCACTTCGCCCGCAGCGCCAGGTCGACGGCGGACAGGAAGAAGAGGGCGTACAGCCAGCCGTGGGCGGTGCCGAGCACGGTGACCGGCGTCGGGATGCCGGCCAGGTACTTCAGCGGGACGGCGACCACGATCAGGGCGATCAGCAGGACGCCGACGACGTTGGCCATCACGCGGTAACGCTGGAGGGCCGCGGTGATCGCCTGCTCGGAGTCGCGCGCCGAGGTGGTCCGGTCAGCGGCCATGGGTGCTGCTCCGCTGGCCGAGCGCGCGCTCGTTGAGTTCGGCGAGGTAGGCGTTGTAGGCGGCCAGCTCAGGATCTCCAGTCGTGTCGATGCGGGGGCGCTGGTAGAGGACGACGTCCGCTCCCGGTGCGCCGTCGTCCGGATCGCGGTGGAGCTCGATCCGGAGCATGCGCAGGTAGAACCACAGCCCCATGAAGCCGTAGAGCGGCCACTGCAGCGCATAGCTCCAGTTGACGGCGCCGCCGCCGGCCTCGGCCTTGGTCAGCTGCCAGTAGCCGAGGAAGAAGGTCGCCACGAAGAGGGCTGCCACGAGCAGGTGCATCAGCAGCCACTTCGGGGTCAGCAGCCGGGAGAACACGCACTCGACTCTAACCGTCGCCCGGCGACACCCGTGCCGCGCGCGGTGCCCGCGTCCGCCCGGTCCGGCCCCCGCAGGGCGCGGGCCTGCACGCGACCCGCCGGTGGGATGTCTCCGGTGGTCAGCCGCCGAGCGGTGTCGGCTAGTCTCGCCCCACACTGTGATCGGCGGGGATGCCGTCCGCCGGGGACCGGTGGACGACCCGCCGGAGGACCGTCCGGAGCACCCGGACGGAGGACGAGGAGGCAGCGAGCAGTGGCTCGAGGCAGCAGGCTCGCGCGGCTGGCCGCGCTCGGTCTCCTGGGGGTTCTGACCCTCACCGGATGCACCATGCCGAACAACGAGTTCTGGCGATTCGGCTGGCCGGACGGCATCACCGAGCAGTCCCAGGACATGCGCGAGCTGTGGACCGGGTCGGTCATCGCCGCGTTGATCGTCGGTATCGCCGTCTGGGGTCTGATCCTCTGGTCGGTGGTCCGCCACCGGAAGCGCTCGGACGAGCTGCCCAAGCAGACGGCGTACAACCTGCCGCTGGAGATCGTCTACACGATCCTGCCGTTCCTGATCATCGCCGCACTGTTCTTCTTCACCGTCGTGGTCCAGGACCGGGTGCAGAAGCGCAGCGACAACCCGGACGAGACGATCGCGGTCAACGCCTTCAAGTGGAACTGGCAGTTCGTCTACCCGGAGACGACCGGCGTGGACGGCCAGCCGGTCAGCACCGTCGGCAACAGCTCCGAGATCCCGATCCTGGTGCTGCCCACCAACCGGACGATCCGCTTCGAGGTCGCCTCCGCCGACGTCATCCACTCCTTCTGGGTACCGGAGTTCCTCTTCAAGCTCGACGTCATCCCGGGCAACGAGAACGGCCGGAACAACGTCTTCGAGGTGACCGTCCGCGAGGAGGGTGCCTACGTCGGCCGCTGCGCCGAGCTGTGCGGCACGTACCACGCGTTCATGAACTTCGAGGTCCGTGCCGTGTCCGGCGGCGACTACGACGCCTACCTGGCGGCGCGCCAGTCGGGGATGTCCACCTCCGAGGCGCTGCAGGCGATCGGGCAGCCCGGGAAGTCGACCGCGACCACGCCGTTCGAATCGCTGCAGAATGGCAACGTCGGGCAGCAGTCCACCGGTGGCTGAGCTGAGCACCGTCCCCTATCTGATCGTCTCGACGCACGAGGAGGCGCGACCGTGAAGGTCGAGTCGCTCATCTTTGGCATCATCGCGCTCTTCTGCGTGGTGGCCGCCGTGGTCTACGGCCTGTGGTCGCATGAGCCCATCGGGACGACGGCCCTGGTGCTCTCCGGCGGCCTCACCGGCCTGATCGGTGGCTTCTTCTGGTTCGTCTCGCGGCGCATCGACGCGCGCCCCGAGGACCGGAAGGACGCCGAGATCGCCGACGGCGCCGGCGGGCTGGGCTTCTTCAGCCCCGCCAGCTACTGGCCGTGCGCGCTGGCGCTGTCCGCCGCGATGATGGGCCTGGCGCTCGCGTTCTGGTACGCGTGGTTCATCGTCATCGCCGGGGTCGCGTTGCTCATCACGATCGGCGGCCTGCTGTTCGAGTACTACGTGGGGCAGAACGCCACCCAGAGCTAGCCCCTCAGCACCTCACAGAGGGCCCTGTCCGCGATCGCGGACGGGGCCCTCTGTCGTATGGACGCGCGTTGCCTCCGGGGGTGTCCCGCGAGCCGCCGAACCTCCGGGTCGAGCTCCCGTCCCAGCCGAGGGTGGGTGCCGCACCGCGCTTCAGGGGCGTTCCTCGCGCGGGTGGACTCCTGCAGGACCCCAGGAGCGCGCACAACACCCCTGAAGCACCCCGGCCGGAGTCGAGCCCGCGCCGTCGGGGAGCGGTGTACCGAAGGGTTCCGGCGCAGGGTTGGCTCACGGTTGCCGCGCCCTGTGGATGCGCAGTGGGTCACGGTGGGCCCGGCGGCCGGTGGGCGCAGCGCGGCTCGAGAGGGTGGCGGTGCGGGTCGGCCCGGCGCGGTCGCCGAGCCGGGAGCGTCGGACGTTCAGACGCTCGGGAGTGCAGTCCCGGACATGCAGCAGGGCCCCGGTGGAATCCACCGGGGCCCTGCTGTGTCGCTGATGGCGCGGGTCAGTCGCGCGGCTCCTGCGGCCGGCCACCGTCGACCGGACGCCCGGACGACGTCAGCTCGCGGTCGCCCTCGGCCGCGGCCAGCCCACGGCCCTCGCCGCGCTGCTCGAGCTCGACCTGCGTCGGCTCCTCGATCGGCCGGAAGAACCCGCGGATGGCCCGGCGGGCGCCGCCGACGTGGTTCATCCGCTTCGGCACCGGCGCACCGCCGTAGGCGAGGGTGCCGTGTCCGTGGTCGTCGACCGGGCCCAGCGGCTGGTGGACCTCGATGAACTCACCGTTGGGCAGCCGCCGGATGACACCGGTCTCGATGCCGTGCTCGAGCACCTCGCGGTCGTGCTGCTGCAGACCCAGGCAGATGCGGTAGGTGAGCAGGTAGGCGACCGGCGGCACGACGATCATGCCGATGCGGCCCACCCACGTCATCGCGTTCAGGCTGATGTCGAACTTGTCGGCGATGACGTCGTTGCCGCCCGACATCCAGAGCCACACGTAGAAGGACAGGGCCATGGCACCGAGCGCCGTCCGGACCGGGACGTCGCGCGGACGCTGCAGCAGGTGGTGGGACGCCGTGTCGCCGGTCAGCTTGCGCTCGATCATCGGGTAGATCGCCAGGACCGTGAACATGGCACCCGCGACCACGACCGTCGGCCAGAAGAGCGCCGGGATCGTGTAGTCGCCGGGCAGGTTGATGTCCCACGGCGGGAACAGTCGGGTCGAGCCGTCGAGGAAGCCGATGTACCAGTCCGGCTGGGAGGCCGACGACACCTGCGCCGGGTTGTACGGGCCCCACAGCCAGATCGGGTTGATCTGCACGAGGCCACCGAGCAGTGCGCAGAGCCCGAAGACCACGAAGACCAGGCCGGTCGCCTTCGCCGCGAAGGTCGGGAAGAGCCGGTTGCCGACGACGTTGTGCTCGGTGCGGCCGGCGCCGGGGAACTGGGTGTGCTTCTGCTTGACCAGGATCAGCAGGTGCAGCCCGATCAGCGCGAGCAGGATCGCCGGGATCAGCAGAACGTGGGCGATGTAGAAGCGCCCGATGATCTGCTCGCCGACGAAGTCCCCGTTGAACACGGCGAAGTGCGCCCAGGTGCCGATCACGGGGACCGACAGCAGGATCGCGCTGATGATCCGGAGGCCGGTGCCCGAGAGCAGGTCGTCGGGCAGGGAGTAGCCGGTGACGCCCATGAGCAGGGCGAGGACCAGCATGACCACACCGAGCATCCAGTTGGTCTCTCGCGGCCGGCGGAAGGCGCCGGTGAAGAAGATGCGCAGCAGGTGCACGACGATGGACGCCACGAACAGCAGCGCCGCCCAGTGGTGCAGCTGGCGCATGAACAGGCCGCCGCGGACGTCGAACGAGAGTCCGAGTGCCGAGTCGTAGGCGGCCGACATCTCCACGCCGCGCAGCGGTGCATAGGAGCCGTCGTAGACGACCTCACGCATCGAGGCGTCGAAGAAGAAGGTCAGGTACGTGCCCGACAGCAGCAGGATGATGAACGAGTAGAGCGCGATCTCCCCGAGCAGGAAGGACCAGTGGTCGGGGTAGACCTTGTTCAGCGTCCGCCGCAGCCACGGCGAGAGGATCATGCGGTCGTCGAGTTCGGAGGCGGCCTCGCCCAGCTTGGTGGTGGGGGCGCCCGGTGCGGTGGCGGTGCGAGCGGCCATCAGATGCGCTCCCGGTTCCAGTAGGTGGGGCCTACGGCCTCAATGTAGTCACTGGCCGCGACGAAGAAGCCCTCGCCGTCGACCTCGAGAGGCAGCTGCGGGAGCGGCCGGGTAGCCGGGCCGAAGACCGGCTTGGCGCCCTGCGTGACGTCGAACTGCGACTGGTGACAGGGGCACAGGATCCGGCTGGTCTCCTGCTCGTACAGGGAGACCGGGCAGCCGGCGTGAGTGCAGATCTTGGAGTACGCCACGTACTCGCCGTAGGCGAAATCGGCCTGCCCCCGGCGCGGGGTCAGCGACTGCACCTGCTCCGGGCGCAGCCGGATCAGCATCGTGGCGGCGTCGGCCTGCCGGTTGCCGCCGGGGACGGCCGGGAAGACGGTCTCCAGGGAGCCGGGCTGCTGGTCACCGGGGCGGATCGGGGTGCCGTCGTTGCGGACCAGGCGCACGCCCTTGGCCCACTCGGTGGTGCCGAGCGGGTTGCCCTTGTTGGGGTTCTTGATCAGACCACCGAGCGGCATGATCAGCATCAGGCCGAGGCCGCCGGCCATGAAGCCGAGGGACCGGGTGATCAGCTTGCGGCGGGCCAGCCCACTGTTGTGGAAGCCGCCGACCAGCGTCGCGCCGGCCGTGACCCGATCGAAGTGCGAGCCGTCGTGCTTGTCCTGGACCGCTGTCTCGTGCGGCAGCAGCTTCTTCGTGAAGAGCACCAGGCCGACGCCGACCAGGGCCATCGCCAGGCCCATGCACAGACCCAGCAGCGGGGTGAAGAGGGCGCTCCACCCGCTCTCGGTGATCTCCCAGTGCCAGTCGGGGAGGAACCAGCCCGAGCCGACGTAGACGACGACGAAGAGGAAGGCGAAGACGCCGGCGAGGGTGAAGACCAGGCCGATCTGGCGGATCGCCCGCTTCTCCATCGCCGAGCCCGGAGCGGGGCCCGGGTCGACGTGCAGGATCTCCACGCCGTCGTAGTGGGCACCCAGCCGGTCGAGCTCCTCGCGGCTCATGGCCGCCAGTTGCTCGGGGGTGTAGTCGTCGTCCGGGCCGCCGTAGAGCGGTCCAGGGACGTCCGCGCCGCCGGTCGAGCCGGGGCGGGTGTCGCGCGCGTTCACGCCTTGCTCCCCATCCAGAAGATTCCGAACAGCAGGGCGCCGATGCCGACGACCCAGATGACCAGACCCTCGCTCACCGGGCCGATGCGGCCGATGCCGGCACCGCCCGGGTCCGCCTGCTGCTTGATGGTCTGGACGTAGTTGATGACCGCGCGCTTCTCATC
>JAOPUS010000052.1 GCA_025963345.1 Blastococcus sp.
GGCCTGGCCCGCGGCGGCGCGGGGCTGGTCATGCAGGAGGCCACGTCGGTGACCCCGGACGGCCGGATCACCCCCGCGGACGCCGGCATCTGGGAGGACGCCCAGGCCGACGCGTACGAGCCGATCACCGAGTTCATCCAGGCGCAGGGGGCGGTGCCCGGCATCCAGCTCGCGCATGCCGGGCGCAAGGCCTCGACCGAGCAACCGTGGGTGGGCGACGGCTACGTCGAGGTCGGGCAGGGCGGCTGGCAGACAGTGGGCCCGTCGCCGGTGCCCTTCGGGGACTGGCCGGCGCCGAAGGAGCTCACCGCCGACGACATCCGCGCGGTGGTGCAGGCCTTCGCCGAAGCGGCAGGGCGGGCGTTGGAGGCGGGGTACGGGGTGGCCGAGATCCACGGCGCCCACGGCTACCTGCTGCACCAGTTCCTCTCACCGCTCTCCAACCACCGCACCGACGAGTACGGCGGTGACCTCGAGGGCCGGAGCCGGTTCCTGGTCCACGTGGTGGACGCGGTGCGGGCGGTGTGGCCGGAGGAGCGGCCGCTGTTCGTCCGGTTCTCGGCCACCGACTGGTCACCCGGCGGCTGGGACGTGGAGGAGACGGTGGAGCTGTCCCGGCGACTGGTGTCGCACGGGGTGGACCTGATCGACGTGACCAGTGGCGGACTGGTGCCGGGCGCCCGGATCGAGGTCGAGCCGGGCTACCAGGTGCCCTTCGCGCGGGCGATACGGGAGGGCGCCGGCCTGCCGGTGTCCGCGGTCGGACTGATCACCGCGCCCGAGCAGGCCGACCAGATCCTGGTGAACCAGGCGGCGGACGCGATCATGTTGGCCCGGGAGCTGCTGCGCAACCCGCACTGGCCGTGGAAGGCGGCGCGGGCCCTCGGGGACGACATGCCCTGGCCGCCGCAGTACATCGGTGCCCGCCGCCGCCAGTGAGCGGTCACCCGAGGGCTATCCGGCGGAGGTGGGCAGCGGGGGCGGGGCGTCGAGGAAGTCCGCCGTCGGGACGAAGAACAGGCTGCCGGTGACCGCGGTGGAGAAGTCCAGCACGCGGTCGTGCTGGCCCGGTGGCTCGCCGATGAACATCCGCCGCAGCATCAGCTCGATGACGCTCGGGCTGCGGGCATAGCCGATGAAGTAGGTGCCGAACTCGCCGTGCCCGACCCGACCGAAGGGCATGTTGTCCCGGACGATCTTCCGCACCGTCCCGTCTTGCTCCTCGATGGTGTTCAGGGCGACGTGGGAGTTGAGGGGCTGGACGGCCTCGGGCAGTTCGATGTCGGTCAGCTTGGTGCGCCCGATCGCCATCTCCTGCTTCTCGGTGGTCAGCGCGTTCCACTCGTGCAGGTCGTGGAGGTACTTCTGCACGACGACGTAGCTGCTGCCGGCGAAGCGCGGGTCCTCCTGCCCCACGAAGACCACGTCGTTGGCGATGTCACTGTCGGGGTTCTCGGTCCCGTCGACGAACCCCAGCAGATCGCGCTCGTCGAAGTACTTGAAGCCGTACACCTCGTCCTCCACGGCGACCGTGCCCTGGAGCCGGTCCATGATCTGTCCGCCGAGCTCGAAGCACAGGTCCGCGTGCTGCGCCCGGAGATGGATCAGCAGGTCGCCGGGGGTCGCGGGCGCCCGGTGCCGGGCGCCGGCAACCTCCCGGAAGGTGTGCAGCTCGGCCGGGCGCGGCCAGCTGAACAGCCGGTCCCAGACGTCGGAGCCGATGCCGGCGACGCAGGAGAGCCGTGCCTCGGGATCCCGGAAACCCACTCCGCGGCGCAACCCGGACAGGTCCGACAACAGCTCGCGAGTGACCTTCTCGGCCCCCCGATGGACGCTGAGGACGAGGAACAGCGCCGCCACCGTCGGTGGGCCGATCGCGCCCTGGGAGCCGACCGGCGTGGCTGGTTGCAGCGGCACGGTCATGTCTCGGTCCTCCAGGGACTCGCGTGGGCCTCGTCCCATGGTCGGCCCTGCCGGCGTCGTCCGGGCCGGAAACCGTCGCCCCCTCGGGGAGGAGGTGAACTCGTGGCGGAGCCGCGAGGCCCGGCACGATTAGTGCGGGGGCCCCGGGGAACACCTGGGAAGTCCGCCCAGGCCCGGCGACTCGCAGGCACCGACCCGGAGGCCTGTCATGGCCGTGATCTCCCCCGAACAACGCACCGAGTGGACCAAGCTCTCCGACCGCCTCACCGCCGAGTACCAGGGGTACGACGTCACCGTCGAGGTGCTCGATCCCGAGGTCGGGGACAACCCGATGGTGGATCGGATGCCGTTCGACAACATCACGTACGACCACAAGGACGACGTGGCGGTCGTGGCGGCTGCCCGCGACCCTGAGCGTGAGGACGTCGCCCTGCGCCACATGGTGAACCACCCGCAGGAGTTCGTCGTGGACCTCATTCCTGAGGGCGCCGCCGTGAAGATCACGGACAACACCGGGACGACGACGCTGGTCAGCCTGCTCCGTCGGACGGACGGCGGCCAGGGCTCCTGAGCCCGACCGTTTCCCGCCGGCCAGCGGCCGCACGACTGCCTTCGGGCTCAGGCCGGTCAGCCGTGCAGCAACAGGTCGGTCTCCGCTGCCTCGACCAGGCGCTGCAGGTGCAGGCCGTGTTCGATGTCGAGCCGGTGGGACTGCCCGTCGGTCACGGCCTGGGCGAACTCGGCGACCATCTGCTGGTACGCCTCCGGCCCGACGGCGCCGATGGCCTCGACCGCGGCCGTTCCCCGCGGGCCGCCGACCTCGACCACGGCGAGGTCGGTGCCGTCGGTCAGCCCGGCGTAGAGGGTGGCCTGCGAGAAACGGCCCACCTGGTGGTCGAGGGCCAGGCCCACCCAGCCGTGCGGGTCCCCGTGGGCGTGCATGCCGGCGATCGGCCCCAGCGCTGCCTCCAGCAGGTCGAAGAAGTCCGCCCCCTGGTCACGCAGCACCCCGCGGGCCAGCCGCCAGGCCGGCGTCGCGGCGCCCGGGGCATGCGTCCCGGTGAGGAGCCGGCCGGTCCCGCCGACCGGCTCGACGTCCGGCACGTCCGTCTCCAGGAAGTGACGGACGGCGGGAGCGAAACGCCAGGTCAGCGCAACCATGGTCGGGACCTTCTCGCGGATGGCGACGGACGTGAGCTCCTCCGCCCCGGCGATGTCCGCGCCGATCGGTTTCTCCAGCAGCAGGGCGCGGCCGGCCCCGGCCGCCCGCGCGGCGTACTCCTGCTGGACCGGCGGGGGCACCGCGAACACGACCGCTGCGCACCGCTCGACCAGGTCCTCGAAGCGCTCGCACGGCGCCGCTCCGTGGCTCTCGGCCAGCCGCTGGACAGGGTCCTTGGACTGCCCCCAGACCGCCACGAAGTCCACCTCGGGACACGCGGCCAGCGCCGGCGCGTACACCTCGCTGGCCCGGCGCCCCGCGCCGACCAGGCCGACGGCTACTGCCACGGCCCGACCATAGGTCGCGCGGCCGCGCCGCCCGGGCCCGTCGCCGGAAAGTGCGACCCGTCGGGCCAGTCCTCACCCTTCGTATCTGCCACCCGCACGTCCCCCGAGGAGCAGCCGCCATGACAGCACCCACCATCCGCGCCGTCTCCCTGCCCAACGGGACCAACGTCCCGGTCCTGGGCATGGGCACCTGGTACCTGGGGGAGGATCCCGATCAGCACGACATCCAGCTGTCCGCCCTGCGCACGGGGATCGAGATCGGCCTGACGCTGATCGACACGGCCGAGATGTACGGCGACGGTGCCGCCGAGGAGCTCGTCGGCAAGGCCGTCACGGGCCGCCGGGACGGCGTCTTCCTGGTCAGCAAGGTCCTCCCGAGCAACGCCACGCGGCGCGGCACCGTGGAGGCCTGCCGGCGCAGCCTGCGGCGGCTGGGCACCGATCACCTCGACATGTACCTGCTGCACTGGCGGGGACGTGTGCCGCTGGCCGAGACGGTGGCGGCGTTCGAGGAGCTGGTGCAGGACGGGTCGATCGGCTGCTGGGGCGTGAGCAACTTCGACGCGCCGGACCTCGACGAGCTGCTCGCCCTCCCCGGCGGGAACCGCGTGCAGACCGACCAGGTGCTCTACAACCTCGCGCGGCGCGGTCCCGAGTACGACCTCGTCCCGATGTGCCACCAGCTCGGCATGCCCCTGATGGCCTACTCCCCAGTGGACCACGGGAGCTTGCTCGAGCACCCGGCCGTCCGGGACATGGCCGGGAACAAGGGCGTCACCCCGGCCCAGCTGGCCATCGCCTGGGTGCTGCGGCTCCCGTCCGTGTTCGCCGTCGCCAAGGCCTCCACCCGCGCGCACGTGATGGAGAACCGTGCTGCGCTGGAGATCAGCTTCAGCGAGGCGGAGCTCGATCAGCTGGACCGGATGTTCCCGCCGCCGTTCAGCAAGGTGCCGCTCGACATTCTGTGAGCCGCCGGACCGGGGAGATCACCGGCTACAGCGCGCTGTAGCCCGGGCCGAGAGGGTCGCCGCCACCGACCCGGCGCACCTTCTCCGGGAGGACCCGGACGGTGATGCCGCAGTCCAGGCAGGTCTCGAAGCGCCTGACCCGGTGGCTGGGGTCTTTCCGGAACCGGTCCCGGAAACGCTTCGCGGGACGGGTCTCGATGGCGACGGCGCAGCCGTCACCACAGGCATGACAGGGGTGGTCGACTTCACCGAGCACTTCACGTATGCGTGCAGACACCCCTCTCACGGTCCCTCGTGCCGCGAGCCGTGACACCGTGACGCTGACCACGTCACCGACCGTGACGCATCCACGGAATGCAGACCTTGTCGGGTCCTGCCGTCCGCCGCTACGGTCCGCGGCGTGACCGACCCCCAGGACGGCTGGCACCAGCCGCTTCGACATCTGCGCGCCGCGGACCTCACCGCCGACACCGGCCAGACGCCGGGCATGCGCCGGCTCGAGGCGATCTCCGCCCGCACCGTCGGGTCGCAGCGGGTGTGGATGGGCCAGGCACAGGTGGGCCCACGGACGGCGTCCGGCGACCACCACCACGGCGATTCCGAGACAGCGATCTACGTGGTCTCCGGTCACCCGGTGTTCGTCTTCGCCGAGGACGGTGAAGAGGTCCGGCTGGAGGCCGCGCCGGGCGACTACGTGTTCGTGCCGCCGTTCACCCCGCACCGCGAGGAGAACCCCACCGACGAGGACGCCGTCGTCGTCCTGGCCCGCAGCAGCCAGGAAGCGATCGTGGTCAACCTGCCCGGGCTCGTGAGCCCCGCGCAACCGGCCGGCTGACGGCGACCCGTCACGCCGCGGCGAACTCGGCGATCTGCTGGGCGATCTCCGGGTGCCGGCGTTGCAGCAGCGAGGCGTCGCCGCGCTCGAACTCGTCGTCGGCGACGCCCGGCCACGACGTGGTGCCCAGCAGCGCGCACACCCCGCCGTCCTCCAGCCTGGCGACATGGAAGGTCCCGGCCGGGATGAACAGCTGCGGACGCATGCCGTACTCCAGCTCGGAGCCGACCACGACCGTCCTGGCCGCCCCGTCGTCCGGGAGGAGCAGTACCTCGAGCGCGTCGCCCGCATAGTGGTGATAGATCTGGTCGGACTGGATGCGGTGCAGCGCGACCCCTGCGTCCGGGGTGATCAGGAAGTACAGCGCCTGGCCGATGGTCCGCGGGACGGCCGAGCCGGGGGCCACCTCCAGCGGGCTGAGGTAGGTCGACGCCATGTAGCCGCACGTGCCGCGCTCGAGGCCGAGCAACTCGATGATCTGCTCCGGTGTCATCCGGCTCTCCCGGTCGCCGCTGGATCCCCCGTCCGGCCCTGAGTCTGACCGGGACTGTCCGGTCCGAGAAGGTCGCCGGGTGTCCCGCGATACGTCCGGCAGCGCACACGCCCCCTCACACGCCGTCCGCGCAAGGTCCTCCTCGCCGGCCGGAACCTCCGGCCCGCGACCGAGGAGGTTGACATGCCGTTCGTGTCGGTGAAGGTGATCGAAGGCGTGTTCGACGAGAGCCGCAAGCGGCAGATCGTCGAGCAGGTGACCGAAGCGATGGTCCGCGTGGAGGGAGAGGCGATGCGTCCCGTCACGTGGGTCGTCGTCGAGGAGGTCCGCAGCGGCGACTGGGGCATCGGCGGCCGCGCCATGACCACGGAGGACGTGCTGGCCCTCGCGGGCTCGGCACCGGTGGGGTGAACGCGGCGGGCGCGACCTGTGTGCGGCTGCTCGGGCGGCCGCGGCTTCAGCGCGCCGGTCAGGCCCTGCCGCCACCGCAGGGCCGCAAGGCCTGGGCACTCCTGGCCCTGCTCGTGCTGTCCCCCGCCGCGCCGAGCCGCCGGCAGGTCGCCGAGCTCCTCTTCGGCGAGGCACAGGACCCGCTCGCCGCGCTGCGCTGGAGCACGGCCGCGCTGCGCCGCGCCCTGGGCGGTGCAGGGTCCCTCGGCGGTGACCCGCTGGTGCTCACCTGGGCGGACGGCGTCGAGGTCGACGCCGTCCTCCTGGGACGCGGCACCTGGCGACCGGGCTTCGACGGCGAGCTCCTCGAGGGGCTCGCCCTGGCCGACAGCCCCGGCTTCGAGACCTGGCTGCTCGTGGAGCGCCGCCGGCTGTCCGCGGCGGCCGACGCGCAGCTCCGCGAGAGCGCGGTCGCGGCGCTCGCGGACGGCCGGGCCGGCGAGGCGGCGACCCTGGCCGGCCGGCTCGCCGTCCGGGCACCGTATGAGGAGGAGGCCCAGGCGCTGCTGGCCCGCAGCCTCGTCGCGGCGGGGGACGTCGTGTCCGCCCGCGCGCACGTCGCGGCGACCACCGCACGGTTCCGGCGGGAGCTCGGCCAGGCGCCGTCGCCGTCCCTGCTCGCTGCCGCCGCGCTCCCCTCGGGTC
>JAOPUS010000079.1 GCA_025963345.1 Blastococcus sp.
CTCGTAGTCGTGCGGGTCGATCTTGAGGCGCAGCCGCATCTCCTTGATGACGGTGAGCGCCTGGTTCCGCCGGGCCTCGCGGGCCTTCTGGGCGGACTCGTACTTGAACTTCCCGTAGTCCATGAGCTTGCACACCGGCGGCCGGGCCATGGGAGCGACCTCGACGAGGTCGAGCTCCGAGTCCTGGGCCAGTCGCAGCGCTTCGCCGATCGACACGACGCCGACCTGCTCACCCTCAGGACCGACCAGGCGGACCTCGGGGACACGGATGCGGTCGTTGATGCGGGGCTCGGTGATGGCCTCTCCTCTGCTCTTGCCTGTGAGGAGTCGCTGGCCCGTCCCGGAGCCGGAGAGAACGAAGGCCCCGGGAGCATCAGCTCACGGGGCCCACTCGCCGGTGTCGCACGCACCCGAGGGTGCATGCACGTCACGACAACCGACCGGTGGCCGGCTCTCGCGATCCGGGGACCTGAACGCCTGGGACGGCGTCAGGTGGGAGCGGGCTCCTCTTGGATCAGCGGCCCCGGTGGGACCGCTGGATGGTTCGCGTGCCTCGATGAAGCAGGGAGGCACGCCCATGCTACAGCGCCGTCGCCCCCCAGGTCATTCCCGGGGGTCGTACAGCAACGGTGGTGCTGTCGGCTCCTGCGCGCGCGCCGCGGCGAGGAGCGCCCGGAGCCCCTCCACCGCCTGCACCGCGCGCTCCCGGTCCACGGCCTGCACGGCGAAGAGCGCGACCTCGTCGTGGTTCCTCAGGACCAGCGACGCCCACGACGACTTCCGGTCGAAGGCGACGGCGCGGACGGCGGACCAGGGCAGCTCGTGCTGGAGGACGACGTTGCGCCACCGGATCCCGGTGGCATCGGCGTCCACGCGGGAGCGGCCCAGGAACAGGATTCCGGCGCCCAGCACCAGACCGAGGCCGCCGATGGCCACCTGGTCGACCGGACCGAAGGCGACGACGCCGGTCGACGACGACTGCAGCGACAGCGCCACGACCGTCATCCCGGCGACGACGACGACGGCGACCAGCGCACAGAGCAGCCGCATCCGCCGGGGCACCGCCGACACAGGCGGTGGAGGGACAGGGGGCATGCAGCCCATCGTCCCAAGTGCCCCGCACGGTGGCCATGCCGGTGTCGCATCCAGCCCAGGACGTGACCGCTGTCTCCTCGATCCCCCCGCCGCGGCTACGGGACGCCCCCTAGGCTGTCTTCGCACCTGACAGGACCGGCTGACCGGGCAGGCGCCGCCGTCAGAGCCGCTTGGCGAGGCCGGGCGTCGCTCGCCGGCGGTCACGAGGAGGCGTCGGTGAGCCCGGCAGACGGCCCGACCCACGCGATCGCCGGCGCAGCCGTGCCCATCCTGGCGTCGGACATCATCGAACGACCCCGACTGTTCTCGCTGCTGCAGCGGGCCGCATCCCGGCCGGTGACCACGGTGTCCGGGCCGGTGGGCTGGGGGAAGACGACGCTGGTCGCCTCCTGGGTGCAGGAACTCGGAGAGGACTGCGACGCCGCGTGGCTCGCGCTGCAGTCCGTCGACGGTGACCCGGTGCGCTTCTGGCCACGCGTCCTGCAGGCCGTGCGAGAGGTCAGCCGGCCCGGACCCGACCGGCTGCTCGCCACCGTGCACCCCGAGCCCTCCCCCGGAGCACCGCCGGACCACCGGCCGACGCTCGTCGCCGAGGCGCTGGCCGAACTGGACCGGCCACTGACGCTCGTGCTCGACGACGTGCACCTGATGCAGGGCTCCCCGGCCTGCGCGGAACTCGCGCATCTCCTCCTGGCGCTCCCGGCGCAGGTGTCGGTGATCCTCTGCGGACTGTTCATGCCCCCGGAACTCCCGCTCGCGCGGCTGCGCATGGCGAAGGGGCTCCAGGGCATCGGACAGAACGACCTCGCACTGACCGAGGCCGAGGCCGGGGACCTGTTCTCCCGGGTGGGGCTGGAGCTGCCTCCCGCCGCGGTGCGGGACCTGTGCCAGCGCACGGAGGGCTGGCCGGCGGCCCTGCGACTCGTCGCGCTCGCCATTGCCGACGGGGCCAAGGCGGAGGACGTCCTGGGCGATCTCGGCAACCACGACCTGTACCTCGCCGACTACGTCATGAGCGAGGTCCTCGACCGCCTGGCTCCCGACGTCCAGGAGTTCCTGCTCATCACCTGCATCTGTCGGCAGCTGAACGGCCCGCTGGCACGCGAGCTCACCGGCCGCGCCGATGCCGGAGGAGTTCTCGCCTGGCTCGCCCGCCGGAACCTGTTCACGACCACGGTGCCGGGGCGTTCGCAGTGGTCGCGGTACCACAACGTGTTCCGCGACCTGCTGTACGCACGCCTGCAGGAGACGCCGGGTCGCGACATCCGGGCCCTGCACCAGCGCGCGGCGGCGTGGCTCGCCGCTCAGGATCTGCCCCTGGACGCCTTCGAGCACGCCTCACTGGCACAGGACTGGGACCTGGCGCGGCAGATCATCTCCGAGCAGTGGCTGCCGCTCACCCTGGACGGGCAACTCGTGACCCTCCGCCAGATGCTCGACCAGCTGCCCGCCACCGTGGTGGCGGGGGCCCGGGAACTGGCACTGGTGGAGACGCTGATCGACCTGTCCCTCGGTCGACGGTCGGCCGATGTGCCGGAGGACCCGAGCCCCCCGGCGCCGGGTCCGGGCACGGCGATCACGGTGCCCACCGTCACGAGCGTGGCCGAACTGATGGTCGAGCTCGAACGCGGCCGGCTGCGCGGCGACCTTCCCGCCGTGACCACGGCCGCCGAGCGGCTGCTCACCCTCGCGGACGGATGGACCGGCACCCGGAGCAGCGATCTGCGGGCCTTTGCGCTGCTGAACCTCGGGATCACCGAGTACTGGGTCGGCGCGATGGTCGTCGCCGAGCGGCACCTGCGGCGCGCGCTCGTCGAGGCCCGGGCCACGAATCGGGAGTACGTCGAACTGG
>JAOPUS010000150.1 GCA_025963345.1 Blastococcus sp.
GGACCTGCTGGACCGCGACCTCTCCGGGCGCGTCGAGGTCGCCGTCTGCGGCGGCAGCGGCGGGTCGCTGACTGCCTCCGCCGCGGCCGCGGGCGCCGACGTCTTCCTGACCAGCGACCTCAAGCACCACCCGGTCTCGGAAGCGATGGAGTCGAGTGGCCCGGCGCTGTGTGACGTAGGACACTTCGCGACCGAATGGCCCTGGCTGCCGGTCGCGGCGGACCTGCTGCACCGTGACCTGTCCGGGCGGGTGGAGGTGGCCGTCTCGCGGCGGCGGACCGACCCGTGGACCTGGCACGAGGGGTCGCGCGGGGTTCCGGCCGGGCAATCGGCCGGCTGAGGCCCGAGGGCGCCGGCCCCCGGGGGAGGGGGCAGCGATGTCCACCGCACCCACGCCACCGCGCACTCCCGTCACGGAGGACGTCGCGCCACAGCGCAGCGACCGCAGCCCCTGGAACTGGCTGCTGCTGGTCCCGATAGTGGTGGTCCTGCTCGTCCCGATCTACAACCGGGTCGAGCCGACGCTCTTCGGCTGGCCGTTCTTCTACTGGCTGCAGCTGGCGTTCGTGGCCCTGGGCGTCGCGACGACCTCGATCGTCTACCGCATGACCCGCCGCAGCCCGGCCGAGCGGCAGGCGGCACGCGACGCCATCGCCCGGGACGCCGACGCCGGAAGCCGGGAGGACTGAGCCGTGGACGGCATCAACGTCGTGGAGCTCACGATCGTCGTCGTCCTCTTCCTGCTGGTCACCGTCCTGGGCTTCGCTGCGTCGCGGTGGCGGCGCGCGGAGAACCTCATGCACCTGGACGAGTGGGGGCTGGGTGGCCGGAGCTTCGGCTCGTGGATCACCTGGTTCCTGCTGGGCGGTGACCTCTACACGGCGTACACGTTCGTCGCCGTCCCGGCGCTGATGTTCGGCGCGGGCGCCGCCGGCTTCTTCGCCGTCCCGTACACGATCATCATCTATCCGTTGGTGTTCCTGGTCGTGATCCGGCTCTGGTCGGTCAGCCACGTCCGGGGCTTCGTGACCCCGGCGGACTTCGTCCGGTCCCGGTTCGACTCCCCGACGCTGGCGCTCCTGGTCGCGATCACCGGGATCGTCGCGACGATGCCCTACATCGCCCTCCAGTTGGTCGGCATCGAGGCGATCCTCAAGGCGATGGGCGTCGAGGGCGACCTGCCGCTGATCGTCGCTTTCATCATCCTGGCCATCTACACCTACAACTCGGGCCTGCGGGCGCCGGCGCTGATCGCTGTCGTCAAGGACACCCTGATCTACCTGACGATCATCGTGGCGGTCATCGTCATCCCGTCGAAGCTCGGCGGCTGGGACGGGATCTTCGGGGCGGCGGAGCAGAAGTTCTCCGCAGGAGCCGGCGTGATCCTCCCGGCGAGCGGCCAGCTCGGGTACGCCACGCTCGCGCTGGGCTCGGCGCTGGCGCTGTTCCTCTACCCGCACTCCATCACCGGCGTGCTGGCCGCCAGCAACCGAGACGCGCTCAAGCGGAACATGAGCGCGCTGCCGATCTACAGCCTGGCCCTGGGCCTGATCGCGCTGCTCGGGTACATGGCCATCGCGGCGGGCACGGAGCCGATCGGCACCGACGGCAACACGATCGTGCCGGTGCTGTTCCAGCAGATGTTCCCCAGCTGGTTCGCGGGGATCGCCTTCGCCGCCATCGGCATCGGTGCGCTCGTGCCTGCCGCGATCATGTCGATCGCCGCGGCCAACCTGTTCACCAGGAACATCTACAAGGAGTACCTGAGGAAGGACGCCACCTCGCGGCAGGAGGCGAAGGTCGCCAAGGTGGCCTCGCTGGTGGTCAAGCTCGGCGCGGTCGCGGCGATCCTGTTCCTCAATCCGCAGTTCTCCATCGACCTGCAGCTGATCGGCGGCGTGATCATCCTGCAGACGATGCCGTCGGTGGCCCTGGGCCTCTACACCCGCTGGCTGCATCGCGGCGGGCTCGTCGCCGGTTGGGTCGCGGGCATGGCCGCGGGACTGCTCATGGTCTACAACATCCCGAAGCTCAACCCCGATGGCACCGTGGCACGCGAGCACTTCGGTGGGTCGTCGTTCGCACTCTCGAAGCTCGGTCTGGACACCAAGTCGGCGGTCTACGCCGGGCTGCTGGCGCTCCTGGTCAACCTGGCCGTCGCCGTCGTGGTCACGGTGATGCTGCGGGCCATGAGGGTGGACGACGGCGTCGACGGGACGGCGGAGAGCGACTACACCGCCGAGCGCGAGGACCCCACCGTTCGTGACCTGCCCGACCCCCTGGCGTCCGTGCCCCCGGGAGCGGCGAGAGAGGGCGGTGCCCGACGGTAGGTTGACCGAGTGAAGGCCGACCATTTCGAGCAGCAGAAGCTCCTGGATCTCGCCGCGGAGGACGTCGCTCTCACCCAGCTGGCGCACCGCGGCCGCACCCTCCCCGAGGTCGCGGCGGTGGAGGCCGCCGAAGAGGCGGAGCGGACCTTCTCCGCGGACGTCGTGCGTGCCGAGACCGACGCGCGTGACCTGGGCCGCGAGGTGAAGCGGCTGGAGTCCGACGTGGAGACGGTCCGGGCGCGCGAGACCAAGGACCAGAAGCTGATGGACTCCGGCAGCGTCGCGCCGAAGGAGCTGACCAACCTCCAGCACGAGCTGGAGTCGCTGAAGCGGCGGCAGTCCGACCTCGAGGACCAGGAGCTCGAGCTCATGGAACGGCTCGAGGTGGCCGAGGCCGCGCTGGCCGCGGCCCGGCAGGGGCTGGAGAAGGCACGGGCGGACCGCGAACGGGCCGAGCAACTGCGGGACGACGCCCTGGCCGACATCGCCGACGGGACGACGAAGCACCAGGCCGCCCGCGCCGAGGTCGCCGGCGGGATCTCGGCGCCGCTGCTGACCCTCTACGACCGGATCCGCGCCCAGACCGGCAGCACGGGCGCGGCGATGCTCAGGGCCCGTCAGTGCCAGGGTTGCCGCCTCGAGCTGTACGGCAACGAGCTGTCGACGGTGCGCAACGCCGACCCGCACGAGGTGGTCCGGTGCGAGAACTGCGGCCGCATCCTGGTGCGGACCGCCGAGTCGGGTCTGTGACGCGCCGGCTCATCGTCGAGGCGGACGGCGGGTCGCGGGGTAACCCGGGCCCGGCCGGCTACGGCGCCCTCGTGCGGGACGCGGAGACCGGGCGGGTGCTCGCCGAGCGCGCCGCGTCGGTGGGACGGGCAACGAACAACGTCGCGGAGTACGGCGGCCTCGTCGCCGGCCTCCAGGCGGTGCTGGACCTCGACCCGACCGCCGAGGTCGAGGTGCGGATGGACTCCAAGCTCGTCGTCGAGCAGATGTCGGGCCGTTGGCAGATCAAGCACCCCGACATGCGCCAGCTCGCGATGCAGGCGCAGAAGATCGCGCGGCAGCTGGGCCAGGTCCGCTACACCTGGGTACCGCGCGCCCAGAACGGCGCCGCCGACGCGCTGGCCAACAGCGCCATGGACGGCAAGCCGGTGCACCGCGACCCCGCGGCCGAGGCCGTCGTCCTGGAGGACGACGTCCAGCCCACCGCCGAGCCCGCGCCGGTCGTCACGACGGTCACCCACCTGTTGCGGCACGGGCAGACCGAGCACACGCCGGAACGCCGGTTCAGCGGGCGCAACGAGCTGCCGCTGTCGCTGACCGGGCGCGTCGAGGGCGAGGCGGCCGCGGTGCGGGCCGCGGGCCTGGGCGTCGAGGTGGTCATCGCGTCGCCGCTGCGGCGGACACGGGAGACCGCCGAGATCGTCGCCGCCGCGCTGGGGCTGCCGGTCACCTTCGACCCGGACCTGGTCGAGCTGGACTTCGGCGACGTCGAGGGGCTGACCTTCGACGAGGCGCGGGCGAAGCACCCGCTGGCCACCCGCCGGTTCATGACCGACATCAGCGTGGCCGCGCCCGGCGGGGAGTCGATCACCGACGTCGGCACCCGGGTGTCCCGCGCCCGGCGGCGGATCCTCTCCGACCACGCGGGCAAGACCGTGCTGATCGTCAGCCACGTGACACCGATCAAGCTCTTCCTCGCCGCCGGTCTGGGGGTGGGCGACGAGGTCGTGCACCGGGTGTTCCTCGAGGCCGCCTCGCTGTGCACGGTGACGTGGTCGTCGGACGGCCGCTCGTCGGTGCGTCTGGTCAACGACACCGGTCACCTGCGCTGAGCGGTCCGCGGCCGCATGCACATCCCTTGACGACCTGCGCGGACACCCGCGAGAGTGCCGAGGTCCGGCGGGGTTCCCTCGGGCGCCCTCCCGACAGGAGCACCCGATGAGCAGTGCTGCGCCCGGCGTCGACACCCGCGAGATGATCGCCGTCCACTCGGCCTTCCGGCGCGAGTTCCAGCTGGCGCCGGGGCTGGTCCGCGCGGTCGCGCCCGGTGACGTCGCGCGGGCCCAGGTGGTCGCCGAGCACGTGCAGCTGATCGGCACCTTTCTCCATCACCACCACGACGGCGAGGACCGGCTGCTCTGGCCGAGGCTGCTCGAGCGGGTGCCCGCGGAACTGGCCCCGACGGTCGAGCTGATGGAGCGGCAGCACGAGGGTGTGCACGAGGTCATCGAGGAGATGACGGCGGCGCTGGCCCGCTGGCGGGCCGACGCGGGCCAGGCCGATCGCGACCAGGTGGCCGACGCGCTCGACCGGCTGCACACCCTCCTGGTGGAGCACCTCGCCGCCGAGGAGCAGCACATCCTGCCGCTGGCGTCCCGCTCACTGACCGCGGCGGAGTGGGGCGAGCTCGGCGAGGACGGCATGGCGGCCCAGGCCAAGAGCAAGCTGCCGATGATCTTCGGGATGATCATGAAGGACGCCGACCCGGAGGTCATCCGCGGCATGCTCGCGAACGCGCCGCTGGTGCCGCGGCTGATGCTCCCGTTCGTGGGGCCCCGGGCCTATGCGCGCTACGCCCGCCGGATCCACGGCGCGGCGGCCTGACCGTCACACCTGCAGCGCCGCCCAGAGCGCGGTCGTCGATGCCAGCAGGGTGAGCGGCACCGTGGCGAGGCCGACGGCGCTGTGCTGCGCGGATGTGGGCGCCTCCCGGCCGAGCACCCGTCGCCAGAGCAGGTTGGCCAGCGACCCGACGTAGGTCAGGTTCGGGCCGACGTTGACGCCGATCAGCATCGCCAGCACGGGCGCCGCGCCACCCACGACGGCGACCGGCAGGAGCGCGAGGGTCGCCGGCAGGTTGTTGAGCAGGTTGGCCAGCACCGCGGAGATGGCGGCGACGGCCAGCAGCGGAAGCAGCGTGTCGCCGTCCGGAAGTACGGACTGCAGGAACGACTCCACCCCGTTGCGGAGGACGGCGAGGACGACGACGGCCAGGGCCAGGACGAACAGCGCGAAGGGCAGGTCCGCGGCCTGGACCAGGTCGGCCACCCGGGTCGTGCGGCGGACCAGCTGTCGCACCGCCAGCACCAGCACACCGAGGACCGCCGGCCAGACGGGGGAGAGCCCGATCAGCGAGGCGACGCCGAACCCGACGACGACCAGTCCCACGACGACGACCACGACCATGGGCAGCGGCGGCACCGTCGTCACCGGCTCCCCGGCCGGTCTCGCCAGCTCGGCACGGAACAGCCAGCGCAGGACGGCGAACTCGACGGCCACCGCCACCAGCCACGGGGCCAGCATCAGCCCGGTGAAGTGCAGGAACGACAGCCCGGTCGCGGCGAAGGCGAGCAGGTTCGTCAGGTTCGACACCGGCAGCAGCAGCGAGGCCGAGTTGGCCAGGTGCCCGGCGGCGTAGGCGTGCGGCAGGGGCGACACCCGCATGCGCGCAGCCGTGGCCACCACCACCGGCGCGAGCAGGACGACGGTGGCGTCCAGGCTGAGCACCGCCGTCACGACGGCCGAGAGGACGACGACGCGGGCCAGCAGCCCCCCAGCCGAACTGCCCGCGCGCTGCGCGGTCATGGCCGCCGCCCAGGTGAACAGCCCCTCGCGGTCGGCCAGGTGCGACAGCAGCAGCACGACGACGAGAAATGCCACGGTCGGCGCGATCTCGCGCACGGCGCCCTCGGCCTCCCGGAAACCGACCGCGCCGACGAGCACGAGGAAGGCCGCACCGGGCAGGGCGACGGCGACCGGCGACACCCGGTGGTGGGCGGCGGTGGCGGCGATCAGTGTCGCGACAAGGACCATCCCGGAGACGCCGAGGGCGAGCAGGTCAGCCGGGCCGCCGGATGAGAGCAGCACGGCGCCCGCTCAGAGCCGGCCGGCGTCGATGACCCGCGCGAGGAACTGCCGGGTGCGGGCCTCTTCCGGATCGCCGAGAACCTGCTCCGGCGGCCCCGATTCCAGCAGCACGCCTCCGTCGAGGAAGGCCACCGT
>JAOPUS010000171.1 GCA_025963345.1 Blastococcus sp.
CCGACGCCGACTGGGCCGCCTCCCTCGACGCCGTCCTGGCCAGCCCGGTCGACCACGTGTCGGCCTACGCGCTGATCGTGGAGGACGGCACCCGGCTGGCCCGCCGGATCTCCCGCGGCGAGCTGCCGATGCCCGAGGACGACGTCCTCGCCGACCGCTACGAGAAGGCCGACGCGACTCTCCGGACCGCCGGGTTCGACTGGTACGAGGTCTCCAACTGGGCCACCAGCGACGGCGCCCGGTGCCGGCACAACGAGCTGTACTGGGCCAACGCCAACTGGTGGGGCATCGGCCCGGGTGCGCACAGCCACGTCGGCGGGCTGCGCTGGTGGAACGTCAAGCACCCGGCCGCCTACGCCGACCGGCTGATCGGCGGACAGAGCCCGGCGCAGGACGCCGAACTGCTCGACGACGCCGACCGGGCGATGGAGACGATCATGCTCGGCCTGCGGCTGCGGGAAGGCCTGCCCCTGGCCGCGCTGTCGGCGACCGGCCGCACGCGGGCCCGCGACTCCGTCGCGCACGGGCTGCTCGAACCCGACGCGCACGACACCGGCCGCGCCGTCCTCACCGACCGTGGCCGGCTGCTCGCCGACGCGGTGATCCGCGACCTCACCGACTGACCCTTTCCCTCCGGGGGACCGCCGGGCATCCTCGTCGCATGGGACGGTTCGACGTCCGGCACCGCATCGAGCAGCTGGACCCGGCACGGGACTTCGCCGAGATCTACCGGCTCATGGGCACCTACGAGTTCCCGTGGGACATGAACCAGGCGTTGAGCTTCGCGCTGTTCCGCACCTACGCGGTGCCCAGCATCGGCGGCCTGCTCGCGCGGACCGGGGAGTTCACCGCGAGGGCGCAGAAGCGCTACGACGACACCGTGCTCCTCCTCGACGCCGTCCTGGAGCACGGGCCCGCGCGGGGCGTCGGCCGGACCGCGGTCCGGCGCATGAACCAGATGCACCGGTCCTACGAGATCAGCAACGACGACCTGCGCTACGTGCTGGCGACGTTCGTCGTGACGCCGATCCGCTGGCTCGACGACTTCGGCTGGCGGCCGATGACCGAGGTCGAGCGGATCGCCAGTGCCAACTACTACCGGGACCTGGGGCGGTACATGGGCATCCGTGGCACCCCGGAGACCTGGCAGGCCTTCGCCCGCGGCCTGGACGCCTACGAGCGCGAGCACTTCGGCTTCGACGCAGGCGCCCGCGACGTCGCCGAGTCCACCCTGGCGCTGCTCGCCACGTTTCCGCCGAACGACCGGCTCCCGGCTGCCGTCGTCCGGCGGATCTCCCTCGCGACCATGGACGGCCCGCTGCTGGATGCGTTCGGCTTCCCGCACCCGTCCCGGGCCCTGCGGGCGCTCGTGCGAGGCGGACTGAAGGCACGCGGCCGCGTCGTCCGGTTCCTGCCCCCACGGTCCGAGCCGTACTTCGCCCGGCAGCTCCCGCAGATCCGCAGCTACCCCGAGGGCTACACGGTGTCCGCGCTCGGGACGTTCCCGCCCGGCTGTCCCGTGCCACACCCACGGACCGGGCAACCCGGCAGCGCCGCAGCGCCGACCTGCAACTCATGATCGCGGGATCGACGCGGCCCTGGCCCGCTGCGTGACCTGCACCGCGGCGGGATGAGCCGGTCCGGCCGCGTCTGACGGATGTCAGGCGGGGCCGGCGACGTCTCGCACTACCGGGTCGCGGAGCGCCCGGGCCAGGCTGGTGCCGTGCTGGCGCTCCCGAGCCTCGTCGTGGTGGCACTGGTCGGCCGCCTCGTCAACGGCGTACAGCTCGGCCTGGGCACCTGGCTCGCCCTGGTCGGTGTGCTCTGGGCCGGGTCCGTCGCCTTCGTCGCCCTGGGCCTGCTGATCGGGCTCAGCCTGGACGAGATGGCGGCCGGCGGTGCCATCGGCATCGCCGGGACCATCCTCGCCGCGCTCGGCGGCCTGTGGGTGCCGGTCGAGATCTTCCCGGACTCGCTCCGGGCGGTCGCCCATGGGCTGCCGTCGTACCGGTTCGCAGAGCTGGGCCGGAACGTGGCCGCCGGGTCGGCGCCCGTGGCGGCCACGGTGCCGGCGATGATGGGCTACACCGCGGTCTTCGCCGTCCTGGCGGTGCTCATGGCACGCCGTCGCCCGCTCTTCGCCGTCGCCGGCTGAGCCCGGCTACGGTCCGGGACGTGGACGCGCGGATGTCGTGGCGGACCCGGGGCTGGGCACTGCCCTGGCTGCTGTTCCAGGGCTTCCCGATCGCCGACCTGGTCCTCACCCCACGACCGGTCGCGGTGCGGATCGTCGCGGCCGTCGCGCTGGTGGTGTTCACCGTCGCCTACCTCGTGGTGTTCGGCCGGATGTTCGGCCACGGGTGCCAACCCGCCCGGGGCGCGCTCCTGGTCGTGGTGGTGCTCGCGGTGGCGCTCGCCGTGTGGCTCGGCACCTCGTGGGCCGGCTTGTTGATCTACGTGTCGGCCGCCGCCTCGGTGAGCCTGCCCCGGCGCTGGGTGTGGCCCGCGGTCCTGGGCGCCGCAGCCGTCTGCACCGCGGTGGTCGCTGCCGACGGGCTGCTCGACGAGGTGTTCATCCTGCCGGTGATGTGCCTGCTGACGGCCTTCGCCCTGCAGGGCACTCGGCACCTGATCTCGGTCAACACCGAGCTGGTGGAGGCCCGCGACGAGCTGGCACGCAACGCGGTCGCCCAGGAACGGCTCCGCTTCGCCCGTGACCTGCACGACCTGCTGGGCCACAGCCTGTCGTTGATCGCGCTGAAGAGCGAGCTGGCCGGCCGGCTCGCCGAGGCCGACCCCGCGCGGGCGCGGGCGGAGATGGCCGACGTCGAGGCCGCCGCCCGGCGCGCCCTCGCCGAGGTCCGGGACGCGGTCAGCGGGTACCGCCAGGTGAGCCTCGCGCAGGCCCTGGCCGAGGCCCGCTCGGCGCTGTCCGCCGCGGGGATCACGCTGCGCTCCCCGGCGCCCGGGGAGCCGCTGCCGGGCGCGGTGGACGCGGTACTCGGGTGGGTGATCCGGGAGGCCGCGACCAACGTGCTCCGGCACAGCGGCGCGCGCTCGGTGACGGTGGACCTCGTCCAGAGAGCGGACGACGTCACCCTCACGGTGACCGACGACGGCCGTGGCAGCGCCGCGTCCGCAGGGGCAGGCCTCGCGGGGCTGGCCGAGCGGGTCGAGGTTCTCGGCGGGCAGCTGGCGGCGGGATCGTCGGGAAACTCCGGCTTCCGGCTGACCGCTGCCGTCCCGTTGACCGCTCCGGTGGCGCAGGAATCGGTGGACAGCCGGTGATCCGGGTGCTCATCGCCGAGGACCAGTCACTCGTCCGCGGTGCGCTGCGGGCCCTGCTCGACCTGGAGGACGACCTCGAGGTCGTCGCCGAGGTGGGTCGCGGGGACGCCGTCGTGGACGCCGCGCGCGAGCACCGGCCGGACGTCGCGCTGCTGGACATCGAGATGCCGGGCGGGGACGGCATCGAGGCCGCCCGCGCGCTGGCCTCGGCGCTGCCCGGGTGCCGGGCGGTCATCCTCACCACGTTCGGCCGGCCGGGGTTCCTCCGCCGGGCGATGGAGGTGGGCGCGGCCGGGTTCCTGGTCAAGGACGCGCCCGTCGCCGAACTGGCGCGCGGAATCCGGGCGGTGATGGCGGGGGAGCGGGTCATCGACCGGGACCTCGCGGCCGCGGCCCTGGCGATCGGGGCGACGCCGTTGTCCGCACGGGAGGCCGAGGTGCTCCGCGCCGCCGCGGACGGCGCCACCGTCGCCGACATCGCCGGCCGGCTGTTCCTGTCGGAGGGGACGGTGCGCAACTACCTCTCGTCCGCGATCGGGAAGACCGGCGCGCGGACCCGGGTGGAGGCCGCGCGGGTCGCCGAGGAGAAGGGCTGGCTCTAGACGCGACGAGGGTTCGGGACCGGCGGCTGCGCCGGGATCGACGCCGTCGCCGGGCCGGTCGAGGCCTGGACCGGGGTGAGCGCGTCGAGGTCGAGCACCCGGACGTGGATCACGTTGCGCTGCTGCAGGGCCGCCCGCAGCGCGCGGTGCAGGCCGTCCTCCAGGTACAGCTCCCCGTGCCACTGGACGGCGTGCGGGAACAGGTCGCCGTAGAAGGTGGAGTCGTCGGCGAGCAGGGCGTCGAGCGCCAGTTCCTTCTTCGTCGTCGTCAGCGTGTCCATCCGCACCTGGCGGGGCGGGATCATCGCCCAGTCCCGGGTGGACAAGCCGTGATCGGGATAGGGCCGGCCGTCACGTACCGCTTTGAAGATCAGGGAACCGACCTCCGCTCTCTGGCCGGGCACGGGGCGCCGACCCGACCCACCCTAGCCGTCGTCCATCCCCTCCGCCGCCGCCCCGGGCAAGGGTGAGGCCGCCCGCTAGCCTCGCGACGGAGCGTCCGGGCGGAGGTACGCTTGCCTGGCACTCTGTCCGTGTGAGTGCCAGTTCCGGGCTGCTGTCCGGACGGCCCGCACGGCACGTCGACCGGTACGGGGAGGTGTCACCGTGGCGCACGACGAACGCCGCCTGGAGGTCCTCCGGGCCATCGTCCAGGACTATGTGTCCAGCAACGACCCGGTTGGCAGCAAGGCTCTCGCCGAACGGCACGACCTCGGGGTGTCCCCGGCCACCATCCGCAACGACATGGCGGTGCTCGAGGAGCAGGGCTACATCACCCAACCGCACACCAGCGCAGGGCGGGTGCCCACCGACAAGGGCTACCGCCTCTTCGTCGACCGACTCTCGACGGTCAAGCCGCTGTCGGCGGCCGAGCGGCGGGCGATCGAGCGGTTCCTCGACGGCGCCGTCGACCTCCACGACGTGCTCAGCCGCAGCGTCCGGCTCCTGGCCCAGCTCACCCAACAGGTGGCGGTCGTGCAGTACCCGTCGCTCTCGCGCAGCGCCGTCCGCCATCTCGAGGTGGTCCAGGTGGCCGCTGCCCGGCTGATGCTGGTGCTGATCACCGACACCGGCCGGGTCGAGCAGCGCGTCATCGACTGCCCGGTGGACGTCGATGCCGAGGCCGTGGCCGAGCTCCGCACACTGCTCAACTCCGCGTTCGGCGGCGTGAAGCTCGTGGACGCCAGCGGCAAGGTGCCCGACCTCGTCGACAGCGCCCCGCGACATCTGCGGGGACTGGTCGCCACGGTCAGCGCCACCCTGCTCGAGACCCTCGTCGAGCCCAGCGAGGACCGGCTGGTCATCGGCGGGACGGCGAACCTGACCCGCGGCAACGCGCTCGACTTCCCAGGCACGGTGCGCCCGCTGCTGGAGGCGCTGGAAGAACAGGTCGTGGTCCTACGGTTGATGGGTCAGGTGGACGCGAGCACGGTGCTGGTCCGGATCGGTGAGGAGAACGCCCACGAGGCGCTCACCGGGGCCTCCTTCGTCTCCGTCGGCTACGGCAAAACCGACCGCCCGCTGGGTGGGCTCGGCATCGTCGGTCCCACCCGCATGGACTACCCAGGAAACATGGCCGCGGTTCGCGCCGTGGCCCGCTATGTCGGCCACCTGCTGGCC
Source organism: Blastococcus sp. (assembly GCA_025963345.1). GTDB lineage: Bacteria > Actinomycetota > Actinomycetes > Mycobacteriales > Geodermatophilaceae > Blastococcus_B. The sequence continues at coordinate 5,511 of JAOPUS010000171.1, forward strand.
GAGAGCTGAGGCTGAGAAATCTCGATGGCAACCGACTACTTCGGCGTGCTGGGCGTGACCCACGGTGCCAGTGACAGCGACATCAAGCGCGCCTACCGGCGCCTTGCCCGCGACCTGCACCCCGACGTCAACCCCGAGCCCGGCGCCAAGGAGCGATTCCAGGAGGTCACCCGCGCGTACGAGGCGCTGACCGACCCGGAGAAGCGCCGCATCGTCGACCTCGGCGGTGACCCGTTCGACTCCGGTGGCGGTGGGGGCGGGGCCGGCGGCTTCGGCGGGGCCGGCTTCGGGGGCCTCGGCGACATCATGGACGCCTTCTTCGGCGGGGCGGCCACCCGCGGCCCGCGCAGCCGCACCCGCGCCGGCCGGGACGCACTCATCCCGATCGAGCTCGAGCTCGACGAGACCGTCTTCGGCGTGACCAAGGACCTCACCGTCGACACCGCCGTCCTCTGCACGACCTGCACGGGCGCCGGCACCGCGCCCGGCACGCACCCGACCACCTGTACGACCTGCTCGGGCCGCGGCGAGGTGCAGAGCGTCCAGCGGGGCTTCCTCGGCCAGGTCGTCTCCAGCCGGGTCTGCCCGACCTGCGCCGGCACGGGCCAGGTCATCCCGGAGCCGTGCCCCGTGTGCGCCGGTGACGGGCGGGTCCGCTCGCGCCGGACGATCTCGGTGAAGGTGCCGGCCGGCGTCGAGGACGGCATGCGGATCCGCCTGACCGGGCAGGGTGAGGTCGGTCCGGGCGGCGGCCCCGCCGGCGACCTGTACGTGGAGATCCACGAGCGTCCCCACGACGTGTTCACCCGGGACGGCGAGGACCTGCACTGCCGGGTCACCCTGCCGATGACCTCGGCGGCTCTCGGCACCACGCTCAGCCTGAAGACCCTGGACGGCGAGGAGGACCTCGACATCCGTCCCGGCACCCAGTCCGGCAGCGTGCTCACGCTGCGCGCGCACGGGGCGCCGCGGCTGCGGGGCACCGGCCGGGGCAACCTGCTCGTGCACGTCGAGGTCTCGACGCCGACCCGCCTGGATGCCGAGCAGGAGAAGCTGCTGCGCGAGCTCGCCGCCCTGCGCGGCGAGGACCAGCCGGAATCCCACCGCGAGGCGCAGGGCGGACTGTTCTCCCGGGTCCGCGACGCGTTCAACGGACGCTGAGGTGACGACGTCCGACGTAGGGGTGCCGGAGCTCGACGGCGCCCCGCTGTTCCTCCTCGACGTCCTGCCGCAGACCGACGAGCTGCTGGTCGACGGCGACGAGGGCCGGCACGCCGTCGAGGTGCTGCGCCTGGTGCCCGGCGAGCAGGTGCGGGTCGGCGACGGACACGGCACGGTCGCCGAGGGCGCCGTCGTGTCCGCCGGGCTCGAGGGCCTGCGGGTGGCGGTGTCCGCGCGGTTCGAGGTGCCGGCGCAGACACCCGAGTTCGTGCTCGTCCAGGCCCTGCCGAAGGGGGACCGCGGTCCGCTCGCGGTCGACCTCGCCACCGAGCTCGGCGTCGACCGGATCGTGCCCTGGACGGCGGCGCGCTGCGTCACCCGCTGGCGCGACGACCGGGTCGCGAAGGGGGTCGCCAAGTGGCGGGCCACCGCGCGGGCGGCCAGCAAGCAGTCCCGCCGGCCGCGCCTGCCGGAGGTCACCGAGCCGATGACCACCCGCGAGGTCTGCGGGCTGCTCGCCGACACCGACCTCGCCGTGGTGCTGCACGAGCGGGCCCGCCGTCACCTCGCCGAGCTGGACATCCCGCGGACCGGCACCGTCGCCGTCGTCGTCGGCCCCGAGGGCGGGCTCACCGACGGCGAGGTCGTGGCCTTCCGCGCTGCCGGTGCGCAGGCCGTGCGGCTCGGCGCCGAGGTCCTGCGGACGTCCACCGCCGGCGCCGCCGCGCTGGCAGCGCTGTCGATGCGCACCCGCTGGGCCTGACGACGACATTGCGGTCCTCCGGACCGCACCACGGTCACGTGCCGTTCCCCCGCTGCGACGAGTGAGTCAGCGGTCCGTGCCGGGACCCCTCCGGGCCTCGCGGCACGGACCGCAATGTGCACAGCTCAGCAGCAGCGGCTGACCGGGGTCCGCTCCACCGCGTCGGCCCGGCGCCGCTCGAACTCGCGCCGGCTCATCGGTGCGTGCCCGTGCTGTGCGCAGTGCTGCAGGTAGTCGTCCCAGCGGGCCTCCCCGGTGAACTCCCGCACGTACCAGCGGAGCCCACGCCAGGCGCGGACGGTTGCCGTCCGTACCGCGCCGGCCGAGCCCACCGCTCCCGTCGTCATCGGTGTCCGTCCGCGGGACCGGAGCCGGCTCCCGCGCCGACCAGGCGTTCGTGCTCGGCGATGGCGCGCTTCTCCTCAGCGGTGGGGATGAGGCCGGACGGCTCGACCAGCCGGGACGGCGTGGGCGGCTCTTCCGTGGTGGGCAGCGGCTCGCGCGACCGGAGGGCCCGGACGATGACGATCGCGGCGTTCGCCACGACGACCAGCACGAGGACGGCGAAGAAGCTCTGCAGCACGCCGTTGATGGTCGAGTTGGTGACGATCTGCTGCATCTGGTCGGCGTCCTGCGCCGGGGGCAGCAGGGTGCCCGCCTCCAGCGCGTCGGCATACCGCTGTCGCTGGGCGAAGTACCCCAGGGCCGGGTTGTCGGAGAACACCTTCTGGTAGCTCGCCGTCATGGTGACCACGAGGTCCCAGACCAGCGGGACGGCCGTCACCCAGGCGTAGCGCAGCTTTCCGTGCTTGATCAGCAGCACCGTGCCGAGCGTCAGGGCGATGGCGGCGAGCAGCTGGTTGGCGATGCCGAACAGCGGGAAGAGCTGGTTGACGCCACCGAGCGGGTCGGTCACCCCGATGTAGAGGACCGAGCCCCACAGCCCGACGACGACGGCGCTGGCGATGATGTTGCCCGGCCGCCAGGACAGGTCGCCGAAGCGCTTCCACACGTTGCCGATCGAGTCCTGCAGCATGAACCGCCCCACGCGGGTGCCGGCGTCGACGGCGGTGAGGATGAACAGCGCCTCGAACATGATCGCGAAGTGGTACCAGAACGCCTGGAGTCCGCCGCCGAACGCGTCACTGAAGATCTGCGAGATGCCGATCGCCAGCGTGGGGGCGCCACCGGTACGCGAGATCAGGCTGGGTTCCTGCACCGCTGCGGACGCCGCTGCCAGATCCTGCGCCGTCGTGCCGAAGCCGAGGCCGTTCACGAACGTCGCGGCCGACTCCACGGTGCCGCCGGTGAGCCCGGCCGGGCTGTTCATCGCGAAGTAGAGGCCCTGATCGATCACGCAGGCCGCGATCAGTGCGCTGATCGCGACGAACGACTCCATCAGCATGCCGCCGTAGCCGATGAAACGGACCTGACTCTCCTTGGCCACCATCTTCGGCGTCGTCCCGGACGCGATCAGCGCATGGAACCCCGACAGTGCACCGCAGGCGATGGTGATGAAGACGAACGGGAACAGTGATCCGGCGAAGACCGGTCCGTTGCCCTCGCGGGCGAAGCTGGTGATCGCGTCGGCCTGGAGGACGGGCCGGGCGATCAGCAGCCCGATCGCCAGAAGCACGATGACGCCGACCTTCATGAACGTCGACAGGTAGTCGCGGGGGGTGAGCAGCAGCCAGACCGGCAGGATCGACGCGACGAACCCGTAGATGACCAGTGCGAGGACCAGCCACTCCTTGGACAGGGTCAGCGCGTCGCCGAGTCCGGTGTCCTGGACCCAGCCGCCGCCGACGATCGCCAGCAGCAGCAGGCCGACGCCGATGCCGGTCGCCTCGAGCACCCGACCGGGGCGGATCCTGCGCAGGTAGACGCCCATGAACAGCGCGATCGGGATCGTCAGCGCGATGGAGAAGACGCCCCAGGGCGATTCGGCGAGCGCGTTGACCACGATGAGCGCCAGCACCGCCAGGATGATGATCATGATCGCGAAGACGGCGATCAACGCGGCGATGCCGCCGACGATCCCGATCTCCTCACGGACCATCTGCCCGAGACTCTTCCCGTTGCGACGCATCGAGAAGAACAGAACGGTCAGGTCCTGCACGGCGCCGGCGAAGATGACGCCGACGACGATCCAGATCGTGCCGGGCAGATAGCCCATCTGGGCGGCGAGGACGGGCCCGACGAGCGGCCCGGCGCCGGCGATGGCGGCGAAGTGGTGACCGAAGAGCACCCGTCGGTCGGTGACATCGAAGTCGACGCCGTTCTGCAGCCGCTCGGCCGGCGTGGCCCGCCTGTCGTCTGCTCCCAGCACCTTGTACGTGATGAACCGCGCGTAGAAGCGGTAGGCGATCGCGTAGGAGCAGAGCGCGGCGAACAGAATCCAGAGGGCGGAGACGGTCTCGCCGCGCGCCAGCGCGAGCACCGTCCAGGCGATCGCCCCGACGGCGGCTACGGCCGTCCAGATCAGGACCGACGCGATCGATGGGCGGCCACCGGCCGTCGAATCGGGCGGCGAGCTCTCGCTGCCGAAGTCGTCCGTGGTCGTCATCGTCCCGGACATCGAGCGCCCCCCAGCACCCTCGCGGCGCCCCGTCGGCGCCTGGCACGAAGAGCATAGGGAGCTGGCGGAGTTCCGGCACTGCGAACGTCCGGAGGTCGCACTCCGCCCCGGGGTGAGGGGGCGGCGTAGGGCGGTGCGGGCGCCCATCCTGGATCGGGCCGGCGCACCCGACGCGCTCTAGGGTCCATGCGTGTCTGACTGTCTGTTCTGCCGCATGGTCGCGGGTGACATCCCCGCCGACGTCGTCCACGAGACCGATCGCGTGTTCGCGTTCCGCGACATCAATCCGCAGGCCCCGACCCACGTGCTGGTGATCCCGAAGGAGCACCACGCCACGGTCGGCGCCCTCGTTGCCGCCGACGTCGGTCTGCTCGGTGAGGTCGTCGCCGGCGCCCAGGCGGTGGCGCTCCAGGAGGGGCTGGTGACCGACGGCGGCGCCGAGCCGGGCTACCGCCTCGTCACCAACACCGGTCCGCAGGCCGGGCAGTCGGTGCACCACGTGCACTTCCACGTCCTTGGCGGACGCCGGATGGAGTGGCCGCCCGGCTGACCGTCAGGTGTCGACCAGCGGGACGCCGACGGTGACGTCGAGGGTGATGCTGCGCCACCCCGTGCTGTTGAGGAAGGTGTCCTCCTCCACGAGGAGGACTGTCCCCTCGACGATTCCGGCAAAGCCCGTCAGATGTGGAGGAACGAGGCGTCGAGCAGTTCCTGGAGGCGCGCTTCCCGGTCCCGGTCCGGGCCGGTGACGTCGACCCGGTCGAAGGTCGCCCGCGCAAAGCGGACCTCGCCCCACGGCCCGGCCATCAGGTCGACGTGCTCGGTCTCGTCGGGTTCGGCCTGCTCCTGGTCGATCGCCCGGTGACACCACACCTGGACGGCGGCGTCGTTGGACCGGGGCTGGACGCAGAACAGGCCCTGCTCGACGAGGGCCGGCGGTGCGAGACAACCGGCGACGGCGGCGCCCGCGAGGATCGCTGCCATCGCGGCGGCCAGGCGCACTCTCCTAGACCCCACCACGGGACATCCTGATCGACCCCGATCCGGAAGTGCGGGACCTCGGCCTCGGCCGGGTCCGGTCGCGGGGGGCCGGCCCGGGCTGCGAGGCTGCAGGCATGACCGACACCGCAGCGCCCGTCCGGATCGAGCGGGACGGCAATGTCGCCGTCGTCGTCCTGGACAGCCCGCCGCTGAACCTCTTCACCCCGGCCGTGTTCAACGCGCTGGAGAACGTGGCCGCCGAGCTCGTTGCGCTCACCGACCCCGGTCACGCCGGCCGGGCTCGCGCGGTGCTCGTCGAAGCCCGCGGAAAGGTCGTCTCGGGCGGGGTCGACGTGGGCTTCTTCCGCGACATCGCCGAGGGTCCCGAGCCGATGCGGCGCGGCGCGGATCTCTGGACGCGGCTGCTGCGGGTGGCCCAGACGTTCGAGGACCTGCCCGTGCCCACCGTCTTCGCCGCCCACGGGCTCTGCCTCACCGCGGCGTTCGAGCTGGCCCTGGCCTGCGACATCCTGCTGGCCGCCGAGAAGGCGTCGTTCGGGCTGGTGGAGATCGTCGTCGGGCTCACACCGTCGATGGGCGGGCCGCAGCGGCTGGCCGAGCGGGCCGGTCCCGCGCGGGCGAAGGAGCTGATCTTCACCGGCGAGCGCTACAAGGCCGACGTGCTGGAGGGCTGGAACGTCGTCAACCGGGTGCTGCCGGACGACGGCTTCGCCGAGGCCGCCAGGCGGTACGCCCACCGGGTGGCCGCGGGCCCGACGGTCGCCCACGCGGCGACCAAGCGGCTGGTCGCCGCGTCGGTCCGTGACGGCGCCCGGGCGGCCGACGCTCTCGTGCCCGAGGTCTCCGGTGCGCTCTTCGGCACCGCCGACCTGCGCGGTGCCGTGGCGTCCTTCCTCACCGACGGCCCCGGGAAGGCGACCTACTCGGGGCGGTGACCCTGCTGACCCATGGAGCGAAGCCGCGATTCGGGGGTGCGGACGCGGGTAGACTGGCCAAGTCCACATGTTCCGTTAAGTCCACATGTTCCGTTCAGGAAGGCAGGGTCGAGGGTTCTTGCCCGACACCGCCCCAGGCGTCCCCGTGGCTGATGGCAGTGCGTCCCGAGAGGCCTCGGCGCGCGCCGCGGCTCAGGACGCTGCCTCCCCGCACGCGCCTGCCCAGTCCGCCGCCGGCACTCCCGCCGCCGTCCGGACCACCATCACCGTTCCCGACTCCGTCTCGATGGTCGCCCTGCTGGGCTCGGCCGACGAACTCCTCCGCCTGGTCGAGGAGGAGGTCGACGCCGACGTCCACGTTCGTGGCAACGAGATCGCCATCACCGGGCTGCCGGCCGACAACGCCTTCGCCGTCCGGGTGTTCGACGAGCTGATCGCCCTCCTGGGTACGCGACAGGAGCTGCGGCCGGACTCGGTGCGCCGGGTCATCGCCATGCTGCGCAGCGGCGGCTCCGAGCGGCCGGCCGACGTGCTCAGCCTCGACATCATCAGCCGCCGCGGCCGCACGATCCGGCCAAAGACGCTGAACCAGAAGCGCTACGTGGACGCGATCGACACGAACACGATCGTCTTCGGGATCGGTCCCGCCGGTACCGGCAAGACCTACCTCGCCATGGCCAAGGCCGTCCAGGCGCTGCAGACCAAGCAGGTCAACCGGATCATCCTGACCCGCCCGGCCGTCGAGGCCGGTGAGCGCCTCGGGTACCTGCCGGGCACGCTCTCGGAGAAGATCGACCCCTACCTGCGGCCGCTCTACGACGCACTGCACGACATGGTCGACCCCGAGTCGATCCCGCGGCTCATGGCCGCCGGGACGATCGAGGTCGCCCCGCTGGCCTACATGCGCGGGCGCACGCTCAACGACGCCTTCGTGATCCTCGACGAGGCCCAGAACACCACCGCCGAGCAGATGAAGATGTTCCTCACCCGGCTCGGCTTCGGGTCCAAGATCGTCGTCACCGGTGACATCACGCAGGTCGACCTCCCGGGCGGCGCCCAGAGCGGGCTGCGGATCGTCCGCGACATCCTCGGCGACATCGAGGACGTCCATTTCTCCAACCTGACCAGCGCCGACGTCGTCCGCCACCGCCTGGTCGGCGACATCGTCGACGCCTACGAACGGTGGGACGCCAGCCGGCAGCCCGCACCCGCCCGACCGGCCGCTGGCGCGCCGGTCCGGACGTCCCGACCGCGCCGGCAGGGGAGCTGACCGGCGTGCCCGTCGAGGTGGCCAACGAGTCCGAGATCGCCGTCGACGAGGCCGAGCTGGCCGGCATCTGCCGTTTCGTGCTGGGCGAGATGCAGGTCAACCCGCTGGCCGAGCTGTCGGTGCTCTGCGTGGACGTGGAGTACATGAGCAGCCTGCACGAGCGCTGGATGGGGGAGAAGGGCCCGACCGACGTCCTCGCGTTCCCCATGGACGAGCTGGACACCGGCCGTCCCGACGACCCCGATCCGGGTCCGGCACTGCTCGGGGACGTCGTCCTCTGCCCGGCCGTCGCCGTCCGTCAGGCCCGCGCCGCGGGCCACTCGATGGACGACGAACTGGTCCTGCTGGCCACGCACGGCGTGCTGCACCTGCTCGGGTACGACCACATGGACCCCGATGAGGAGAAGGAGATGTTCGGTCTCCAGCAGAAGCTCATCGAGGGCTGGCGGTCTGCGCCGCGCGAGCCCGTGACCGGCGAGCCGACCGGCGGGGAGTCGGGCCCCCGATGAGCTCTGGAGCGATCACCCTGCTCGTGATCGCGATCTGCCTCGTCCCGCTCGCCGGCCTCTTCGCCGCCATGGACGCGGCGCTGCAGCGGGTCTCCAAGGCGCGCGTCGACGAGATGCGCCGTGAGGGCCTCAAGCGCGCCGCCTCGCTGGAAGAGGTCGTCCTCGAGCGGGCCCGGCACGTGGCCCTGCTCCTGCTGCTGCGCATCGTCTGCGAGACCCTCGCGGCGGTGCTGGTCACCGTCCTGCTCTACAACGTGTGGGGGAGCGGCTGGAAGACGGTGCTCACCGCTGCCGGCGTGATGATCGTGGTCAGCTATGTGCTCGTCGGTGTCGGACCGCGAACCCTCGGCCGGCAGCACGCCTACGGGGTCGCACTGGCCACCGCCGGTGTGGTCAAGCTGCTGGGCAGAGTGCTCGGACCGGTGGCGACCCTGCTGATCCTGGTCGGGAACATGCTCACTCCCGGACGCGGCTTCCGCGACGGCCCGTTCTCCTCCGAGGTGGAGCTGCGCGAGCTGGTCGACATGGCCGAGGAGCGCGGCGTCGTGGAGTCGGGCGAGCGCAACATGATCCACTCGGTGTTCGAACTGGGCGACACCATCGCCCGCGAGGTCATGGTTCCGCGCACCGACGTCGTCTGGATAGAGCGCACCAAGACGGTGCGCCAGGCGCTGGCCCTCGCGCTGCGCAGCGGCTTCAGCCGGCTGCCGGTCATCGGCGAGAACGTCGACGACGTCGTCGGGGTCGTGTACCTCAAGGACCTCGTCCGCCGGTCGCAGAACGGCTCCGACGCCCGCGGCCCGCGGGTCGAGGAGGTCATGCGCCCGCCGACGTTCGTCCCGGAGTCCAAGCCGGTCGACGAGCTGCTGCGCGACATGCAGGCCCAGCGCATCCACATCGCGATCGTGGTCGACGAGTACGGCGGCTTCGCCGGTCTGGTCACCATCGAGGACATCCTCGAGGAGATCGTCGGGGAGATCGCCGACGAGCACGACCAGTTCCAGCGACCGCCGGTCGAGGAGCTACCGGACGGCTCGATGCGGGTCACCGCCCGGCTGCCGGTCGAGGACCTCGCCGAGCTGTTCGACGTCGAACTGCCTGAGGACGACGACGTCGAGACCGTCGGCGGCCTGCTCGCCCGCGCACTGGGCCGGGTGCCGATCGAGGGGGCGTCGGCCGCGGTGGGCGGGCTGAATCTGGTCGCCGAGAGCCGCGGCGGGCGCCGCAACCAGATCGACACGCTGCTGGTGCGCCGGGTGGAGGAGCCGTCGGAGGACGGCGCCGAGGAGACCCGCGGCTCGTCCGGACGGGGGACCACCCGCGCCGAGGAGCCGGCCCGCGTGGAAGGCTGACGTCTCGCGACCGAGCTTGCGAGGTCGCTCAGCGACACAGCCCTGAGGCACGTGCCGGACGAGCGTCAGCGAGGATGGGCACGTGCCTGAACTTCAGCCCGAGGACGCCAAGCTCGTCACGCTCGCCCGATCGGCCCGCGGCCGCACCGGCGCCGCCGAGGGCGCAGCCGTGCGCGACACCGACGGCCGCACCTACCTCGCCGCCACCGTGTCCCTGCCCTCGTTGAAGCTGTCGGCGCTGCAGGCCGCGGTAGCCGCCGCCGTGTCCAGCGGGGTGGACGGGCTGGAGGCCGCCGCGATCGTGTCGGCCGCCGACGCCGTGGAGCAGGAGGGGCTGGCCGCCGTCCGCGACCTCACGCCGTCCGCCCCGGTGCACCTGGCCGGTCCCGACGGGAGCCTGCGCACCACCGTCTGAGCGTGCTGGACCCCTACAGCCGGTGCCCGAGCGCGGTGGCGAACGCCTCCGGGTCGCGCACCCAGTGGGTGAACGCCTTCTCGGTCCGGCCGTCCTCGGCGAGATGGCGGACGGCGACCCGCTGACGGCCCGGCCACTGGCCGGCCTGCCGCGCCGGCTCCGGCCAGGCCTCCGGCGCATCCCCCAGCCGCACCTCGCGCACGAGGACCCGTGGCACGACGTTGGACGGCGACGTGCGGGTGCCTGCGACGTCGGTGGACAGACCGTGGTCGGAGACGGTGAACCGGCAGATGCTGAGCAGCAGCACGAGCAGGCCGAGTCCGAGGGCGAGTGGCGCTTCGTCGCGGAACGCCGACCAGCCGCCGACCCAGCCGAACACGCCCAGCCAGACCGCGACGACCACCACGACGAAGAGGAGCGCCGTCCTTCCCGGCAGGTCGTACTGCCAGTAGCGCAACGGGGCCGGCAGGACGGTCGCCGAGGGCTTCGGCCCGCGGCCGACGAGGAAGCGGTAGCCCCGGGTCTGCTCGAGGTGCAGCTCGCTCTCCCGGGCCGCCTTCACCTGGAGGGGACTCTGCTCATCCCGCGCCTGTGCTGCCATGACGACGATCATCTCAGCCGGTTGCAGCGGATCCGTCGCACGGCGGTGGGAGACTGACCCCGTGAGCAGCCCCGAGCAGTCGCCGCACCGCAGCGGCTTCGTCGCCCTGGTGGGCCGCCCCAACGCCGGGAAGACGACGCTGACCAACGCGCTGGTCGGCGAAAAGGTCGGCATCGTCAGCAACCG
>JAOPUS010000189.1 GCA_025963345.1 Blastococcus sp.
GACCCGCGGCCCAAGACGGTGTGGGTCGCTCCCGACGTCCGGTACCCGACAGGGACTGGAACGAGAGGTGCATCGATGCCTGCTCACCGCAGGACCATTCGCGCGGCCGGACTCGCTCCCGCCGCAGCCGCACCCGCGCGCCTGCGCGTGGGGATCATCGGCGCCGGCCGGGTCGGCGCCGTCCTGGGTGCCGCACTCTTCGCCGCAGGTCACGACGTCGTCGCCGCCTCCGGCCTCTCCGCCGCCTCCGCCGAGCGGGCCGCCCGCCTGCTGCCCGGCGTCCCGCTGCTGCCGACCGACGAGGTCGTGGCCGCTTCCGACCTGGTCGTCCTCGCCGTCCCCGACGACACCCTCCCGGGCCTCGTCGCCGGTCTGGCCGAGACGGGCGTCTGGCGCGCGGGTCAGATGACCTTCCACACGTCCGGCGCACACGGTCTGGCCGTGCTCGCCCCCGCGGAGCTCGCCGGCGTCCTTCCGCTGGCACTGCACCCGGCCATGACGTTCTCCGGGACGCCCGAGGACGCCGACCGCCTCGTCGGCGCCCCCTTCGGTGTGACCGGCCACCCCGCGCACCGGGCCGTTGCCGAGACGCTGGTCCTGGAGATGGGCGGGGAGCCCTTCTTCGTCGCTGAGGACGACCGTCGGCTCTACCACGCGGCACTGGTCACCGGCGCCAATCACCTGGTCACCCTGGTCGCCGAGGCAGCCGACCTGCTCCGGGCGGCCGGCGTGACCGACGCCGCCCGCGTCCTCGCGCCGCTCCTGACCGCGGCCCTGGACAACGGCCTGCGCCGGGGGGACCGCGGGCTCACCGGCCCGGTCAGCCGGGGCGACGTCGGCACCGTCCGCGACCACCTCGAGACCCTCGCCGAGCGGGCACCGGAGTCGGTCGACGCCTACGTCGCGATGGCCCAGCGCACCACCGAGCGCGCGCTGGCCGCCGGCCGGCTCAAGCGGCACGAGGGCGCCCCGCTGCTCGACCTGCTCACGGCCGCGTCGTCGGCACACCCCGCCGCCCCGAGCGTGATCGACGACCCGGCGGACTCGCTGTGAGCGCCGTGGTGAACCGCCCAGCCGTCGCCGAGTCGGTCGGTGAGCTCGGCAGGCTGCGCGCGGCCCTCCCCGGCCCGGTGGCGCTGGTGCCGACCATGGGTGCGCTGCACGAGGGGCACCGCACGCTCGTCCGGGCCGCGCGCGAGAAAGCCGTCAGCGTCGTCGTCTCGGTCTTCGTCAACCCGACCCAGTTCGGGCCCGGCGAGGACTACGACCGCTATCCGCGGACCTGGGACGCCGACCTCGCCGCGCTCGCCGAGGAGGGCGCCGACCTGGTGTTCCACCCCGAGGTCGACGACGTCTACCCGCCCGGCGCGCTCGGCGTCAGCGTCGACCCCGGCCCGCTGGGGTCGGTGCTCGAGGGCGCCGTCCGGCCCGGTCACTTCGCCGGCGTGCTGACCGTCGTCGCCAAGCTGTTCGGGCTGGTGCGCCCCGACCTGGCCCTCTTCGGCGAGAAGGACTACCAGCAGCTCACCCTGATCCGGGCCATGGCGCGGGAGCTCGCGCTGGGCGTCGAAGTGGTGGGGGTGCCGACGGTCCGGGAGGACGACGGCATGGCCCTGTCGAGCCGCAACCGCTACCTCGCTCCAGAGCAGCGGACCGCCGCCGCGACGATCTCGGCCGCGCTGCGCGCCGGGGCCGATGCCGGTCCGGACGGCGCCGCCGCGGTGCTGGCCGCCGCGCGCGCGGTGCTGGCCACCGAGCCGACGTTGGTCCAGGACTACCTCGAACTCACCGATAACGATCTCGGACCGGCGCCCGCCGTCGGCCCCGCTCGCCTGCTGGTCGCTGCACGCGCCGGCACGACCCGACTGCTGGACAACGTCCCCGTAGACCTGGGAGCCCCCCGATGATGCGCACGATGCTCAAGTCCAAGATCCACCGCGCCACCGTCACCCAGGCCGACCTGCACTACGTCGGGTCCGTGACCATCGACGAGGACCTCCTCGATGCCGCCGACCTGCTGCCCGGTGAGCAGGTCGCCATCGTCGACGTCACCAACGGTGCCCGCCTGGAGACCTACGTCATACCGGGTGAGCGGGGCAGCGGTGTCATCGGTATCAACGGGGCGGCGGCGCACCTCGTGCACCCGGGCGACCTGGTGATCATGATCAGCTACGGCGTCATGGACGAGACCGAGGCGAAGAGCTACATCCCCCGCGTGGTCCACGTCGACGGCGCCAACCGCATCGTCGAGCTGGGTGGCGACCCGGCCGCGCCGTCCCCGGGTGTGCTGGGCCAGGTTCGCGGCGACACGATCGCCCGGTGACGCCCGGCCTGCGGGCGACGGGCGGCTGAGAGCCGTGCTGCTCACCGTCGACATCGGCAACAGCCAGACCGTCCTCGCCACCTTCGACGGCGAGAAGCGGGTCGGCTGCTGGCGGGTCACGACCGCGCCCCGCGCCACCGCCGACGAGCTGCGGTTCCTCTGGCGCGGGCTGCTGCGTGACGCCGTGGTGACCGGGGTCGCCGCCTGTTCCACCGTGCCGGCACTGCTGCCGGCGTTGCGCGAGCTGCTGGACTCCCTCGAGGTGCCCGTCGTGCTCATCGGGCCCGGGGTCCGGACCGGCGTCCCGCTCCACGTCGACAACCCGCGGGAGGTCGGCTCGGACCGGGTCGTCACGGCGCTCGCCGCGCACGAGTTCTACGGCGTGCGCCCCGACGGCCGCGGCCGGCCGGTCGTCGTGGTCGACTTCGGCACCTCCACCAACGTCGACGCCGTCGGGCCCGAAGGCCAGTTCCTCGGCGGGGCGCTCGCCCCGGGGGTCGAGGTCAGTCTGGACGCCCTGGCCACCCGTGCGGCCCAGCTGCGCTCGGTCGAGCTCACCGTGCCGACCCACGCGATCGGGAAGAACACCGTCGCCGCGCTGCAGTCAGGGCTGGTGCTCGGGTTCGCCGGTCTGGTGGACGGGCTGGTCGGCCGGATCGCGGCCGAGCTCGTGGCCCAGTTCGGTGCCGCACCGGTCGTCGTGGCCACCGGCGGGCTGGCCCCGCTGGTGGTCGACAGCTGCCGGTCGATCACCGAACGGGAGCCGGACCTGACCGTGCACGGGCTCCGGCTGGCCTTCGAACGCCAGCAGGCGGCAGGACGGCGACCGGCCTCCCCGTAGGCTCACGCTCCGTGAGCGACGAACCGCCCGGCCCGCCGGACGACGAACTTCCCGAACAACTACGGGTCCGCCGGGCCAAGCTGGACCGCCTGCGCGAGAGCGGCATCGACCCGTACCCGGTGACCGTCGCGCGGACGACCAGCCTGGCCGACGTCCGCGCCACCCACCCGGACCTGCCCCCGGACACCATGACCGGCGAGAAGGTCGGCGTCACCGGGCGGGTCATCTTCTTCCGCAACACCGGGAAGCTCTGCTTCGCCACCTTGCGCGAAGGTGATGCCGAACTGCAGGTGATGCTCTCCCGCGACCGCGTCGGTGAGGAGTCCCTGGCGGCCTGGAAGGCCGACATCGACCTCGGCGACCACGTGCTGGTGACCGGCGAGGTGGGGACGTCGCGCCGCGGCGAGCTCTCCGTCTTCGCCGATTCCTGGCAGCTCGCCGCAAAGGCGCTGCGGCCGCTGCCGGTGGCGCACAAGCCGATGAGCGAAGAACTGCGGGTTCGGCGTCGTTACGTCGACCTCATCGTGCGTGACGAGGCACGGCGCACCGTCCGCCAACGCGCGACGGTGATGTCCACACTGCGGGAAGGTCTCAATTCCCGGGGTTTTCTCGAGGTCGAGACGCCGATGTTGCAGACGGTTCACGGCGGCGCCACCGCGCGGCCGTTCCGCACGCACATGAACGCCTTCGACCTGGACCTATACCTGCGTATCGCGCCCGAACTGTTCCTGAAGCGGTGCATCGTCGGCGGGCTCGACCGGGTGTTCGAGATCAACCGGAACTTCCGAAACGAAGGCGCCGACAGCTCCCACTCGCCGGAATTCGCGATGCTGGAGACCTATCAGGCCTACGCGGACTACCAGGTCATGGCCACGCTCACCCGTGAGCTGATCCAGGAGTGCTGTCAGGCGCTGTACGGCGACCATGTCGCGCGGCACCACGACGGCACGGAGGTGGACCTCTCCGGGGAATGGCCGCAGATCCCGCTGTACACCGCGGTGTCGGAGGCGGTCGGCGAGACGGTCACGCCCGCGACGCCGATCGAGACGCTGCGCGCGATCGCCGAGCGGCACGAGGTCGGCGTGGATCCGGCCTGGATACCGGGCAAGGTCGTCGAGGAACTGTTCGAGGCGCTGGTCCAGCACACGCTCCAGGCGCCGACGTTCATCATCGACTACCCGCTGGACACCTCGCCGCTCACCCGTGCGCACCGAACCGAGCCCGGGCTGGCCGAGAAGTGGGACCTCTACATCGGGGGGATCGAGCGGGCCACCGCCTACTCCGAGCTCGTCGACCCGGTGGCACAGCGCGAGCGGTTCACCGCACAGGCGGCGCTGGCGGCCGCCGGCGACCCCGAGGCGATGGCGCTGGACGAGGACTTCCTCGAGGCGCTGGAATACGGGATGCCCCCGACCGGCGGGATGGGGATGGGCATGGACCGGTTGATGATGACGCTCACCGGGCTGGGAATCCGGGAGACCATCCTGTTTCCGCTGGTCAGGCCAATCTCCTCTTAGGAACCGCCCTGAGCCGTTTCATCACAAAGAAGCGGTGTTCACAGCGGATGGACGGAATGGCGCGCCGCTGTGATTTAATGGAGTGGTCGCCCTAACCGGGCGTCAATTCCGTTCGGCCCCCGGGCCGCTGCGACAAGTGAGGGAACTTAATGGCGCGCAAGGTTCAGGTCATCCTGAGCGACGACCTCGACGAGAGCCTCTCGGCTGACGAGACGGTGAGCTTTTCCCTTGACGGGACCTCGTACGAGATCGACCTGGCAGAGAAGAACGCCAAGGAGATGCGTGACGCCTTCTCCCGTTACGTCTCGGCCGCCCGCAAGGTGGGCCG
>JAOPUS010000225.1 GCA_025963345.1 Blastococcus sp.
GGAATCGGCGCTTGTGTTTTTTGCAACGGATGGTTAACGAGCTCATCGTTGCCTTCCTCGGCTCGCTTCCCCTGGTCACACGACCGAAGTCGAGACCATTCACCCCCTGTGTAGTTGTACAGACAGCGTAACGGTCCCGGGTCCCGGCGTGTTCCCCCGGACGAGGGTGTCTTCAGCGAACCCGCCGAAGCCACCACCGCTGCCACGGCGTCTCGACCGCCCGCCGGTGATACGTGCTGCGCACCCAGTGGACGGCGTCCCCAGGAGCCAGGCCGTCGAGGACGGCGAGCGCGGCCAGCGCCGTGCCGGTCCGGCCCACTCCCCCGCGACAGGCGACCTCCACCCGCTCCCCCGCCAGCGCCCGGCGATGCGCCTCGCGCAACGCGTCGAGGGCGTCCGCGCTGTCCGCCGGCACCCAGAAGTCGCGCCACCGCACCCGTCGGTGCGGCCAGGCCGGCGCGGGGCCGTCGGCGAGAACCAGGGCGAAGTCGGCCGGGCTCGTGGCATCGCCGAGGCGGCGTCCCCGCACCAGGCCGCCCCCGGGCAGCCGGACGACGCCCCGCTCATCCGCCCAGTCCGGCACGACTAGATCCAGTCGCGGCGCTTGAAGACCAGGTAGAGCACCACGCTGACCATCGCCATCAGCACGAGCGCGAACGGATAGCCGAGATGCCAGTCGCTCTCCGGCATCTGCAGGTTCATCCCGTAGACGGTGCCGACGAGCGTGGGCGCGAAGAGGATCGCGGCCCATGCCGAGATCTTCTTGACCTCTTCCCCCTGGGCGATCGACGCCTCGGTGAGCTCGCGGATCTCCTCGTTCTGCCGCTGGGCGACCAGGGTCGCGTTGACGGTGAGGATGTCGCGCAGCTGCAGCCGGAAGCCCTCGGCCCGCTCGTTGACCTGGGTGACGTGGTCGGCGACGTCGCGCAGGTAGCTGCGCAGCTCCTCGTCGACGGCGTACTTGTCGAAGCCGGCGGTGATCGCGGCGAGGATGCCGGTCAGCGGTGAGGCGGCCCGCTGGAATTCCAGGACCTCCTGGGACAGCTCGTAGATGCGCCGGGACACCCCCGGGTCCCCGCGGAAGACCTCGGTCTCGATCTCGTCGATGTCGTTGGCGAGCCCGGCGACCACCGGCGAGTACCCGTCGACGACGGCGTCGAGGGTCGCGTAGAGCACCGCCTCGCTGCCCTTCGCCAGCAGCGCGGGCTCGCTCTCCAGCCGGCGGCGCACCCGGGAGAGATCGGGTGATTCGCTGTGCCGGACGGTGATGGCGAAGTCGGCGCCGAGGAACAGGTGCAGTTCGCCGAACTCGACCTCCTCGGCGTCGTCCAGGTACCGCGCGGCCTTGAGGACGACGAACAGCGTGTCCCCGTAGCGCTCGAACTTCGGCCGCTGGTGCGCCTTGATCGCATCCTCGACGGCGAGCTCGGGCAGGTCGTAGAGCTCAGCGAGCGCACCGAGTTCCTGCGGCTCGGGCCGGTAGAGGCCGAGCCACGCCAGGCGGTCCTCCCCCGCGGCCAGCTCGTCGCGGCTCTCCTCCGCCGAGGCAGGCGTGGCCACCCGCCGGCCGTCGGAGTAGACGGCGTTGTCGACCACCCGCGATCGCCCGGCAGGGGCCGTGGGCGCGGGCGCCCCGGCGAGCGGGGCACGCACCTCGACCCGCGACGGTCGGCGGGTGAGCGTGGTGAGGGCGGTCAGCGGCGCGAGGCGACGGTCGGTCATGACGGGCTCCCGGACGGGGCGGAGGGCGGAGGACACCGGGAGGCCCTCCGCGCACGCCGTCCGGCCGCGCGTCACGCGGCGATCAGCTGGGGAGGTCCTCGGGCCCGGTACTGGGAGGCTCGGTACGCGGCTCGCTGCGCATCGGCTCACCTCCCTCTCGTACGGGGCCGCCGTCCTTCCGGAGGCCGTTGCCCATCGTGTCATGTGCTGTCCAGTCGCCCGGACGGGTGAACCGGGCTCAGCGACCGCCGGCGAAGACCTCGGCGGAGAACGCGCCCCCGGCGACCAGCCGTCGAGCGAACCCCTTGCCCAGCTCGGTCACCCGCGCCGTGCGCTCCGGGCCGAGGAGCAGCCACGGGTCGGCCGACAGCACGTCGGTCTCGGCCTCGATGCGGGCGCGCAGGTCCTCGCCCTCGGCCGTCAGTCCGGCGTCGTCGAGCAGGCCCCGCTCCACCAGAGCGGCAGACTCCGCCGCCCACTCCGCCTCGCTCCAGCCCCGGGTGGCCTTGGCGGCAGGCAGGGTGAAGCCACGGCCGGTGGCGGTGTGGGTGATCAGCGCTTCCAGGCCGTTGAGGTCGGCGTGCAGCAGCGCAGCGATGTGGCCGTCGCCGCGGTGCTCGCGCAGCAGCGTCGCGCCGTGCCAGACCTGCAGCAGCGGCTCCGCCGGCCAGGGCAGATCGGCGTGACCGGCGTACAGCGGCCGGCCCTCAGGACTCAGCACCGCGCACGCCTCACGCAGGAGGCCGGCCAGCTCGGTCATCTCGGGCGACCCGACGGCCTCCTCCCCCAGGAGGCGGGTGAGCGAGGCGCGGGCGACGTCCCACCGGGTGGCGATGACCTGCTCCGGGGACGCGAGGGTCCAGACCCGCGGGACCATGTGGACGACGAGGGACGGCGAGAAGTTGTAGAAGGTCGCCGTCACGACGCCGGCGCCGACGGCCCCCATGGGCGCGGCCCGGCCGGCGAAGTAGGACATCCGGCCGGCGCGCAGGCCGAGGGCGCTGAATCGCTCGTCGTGCTCGGGCGCGAAGTACATCTGCGCGTGCAGCGGCTCGACCGCACGATGGGCGCGGGCCACGACGGCGGGGTCGAGACCGGACGGGTGCTGATCGGCGCTGACCATGCGCCGCACCCTACTGACGCCGCTGGCCCTCTCCCCAGCGGGAGGCGGGCCCGGAACACCGGTCACGGCCCCGGAGAGCGGTGACGGGGTTCGTTCCACGCGAGCGGAATCGGGAGCCGACGCGCAGTTGCCGCCGCGCCGACCTTCGGCCGGTCCGATCCGAAACCGTTGCGTCACGCCCGCACCGCTCGGAGCATCACCCGCGCACGGGGACCGCCAAGAAGGAGCCCACCGATGCCTCGCTTCCTCCTGATCGTCAACTACGCGCCCGAGGGTCTGCGGGCCCTCATGTCCTCCGGGGGGTCGGCCCGGCGCAGTGTCGTGGAGAAGACCGCCTCCGGCCTGGGCGGCCGGCTGGAGACCTTCGACTACGCGTTCGGCAGTGACGACGCGTACACGATCGTCGACCTACCCGACAGCGAGTCCGCCGCCGCTCTGGCGCTGACGGTGAGCTCGAGTGGCCTCGTCCGCGTGCACACGGTCGTGCTCCTCACCCCGGAGCAGATCGATCGGGCGTCGCAGATCCACCCCGACTACACGCCTCCGGGACAGACCGGCTGAGGACCGCCCTCGCCGAGCCGTCCGGGCTACTCCCGCACCCAGAGGCAGAACGGGTGGCCGGCCGGGTCGAGGCACACCCGGACGTCGCCCTGTGGCTGGAACTCCGCGACCACCGCGCCCGCGCAGACCGCCACCTCCACCGCGGCGGCCAGGTCGTCGACCTCGATGTCGACATGCAGCTGCATCCGCGGGTCGCCCGGGCCGGCCGGCCAGACCGGGGGGACGTGGTCCTCCTCGCGCTGGAAGGACAGACCTGCGCCACCGTCCTCGGGACGCAGCGTGGCCCACTCCGGGTCGTCGGTGCCGAGCGGCCAGCCGAGCAGCTGCTGGTAGAACCGGGCCAGTCCCTGCGGGTCGGGGGTGTCCAGCACCGCGGCGGTCAGCGAGAAGCGCGGGGTCATGCGGCCTCCAGTCCGAACAGGCGGGCCCCGTTCCGCCAGAGGACGGCGCGCAGCCACTCCTCCCCCAGCTCGAGCCGGTGCAGTGCCGCGAGCTGGTGGGCGTAGGGGTACGGGCTCGACGGGAAGTCGCTGCCGAGCAGCACTCTGTCCTGCAGCGCGGACAGCCGCGGCAGGTCGGCCCGGTCGAACGGCATCAGTCGCTCGGTGAAGTCGGTGGCGAACATCGTCGTGTCCAGGTGCACCCGCTCGTAGCGCTCGGCCAGATCGAGGAACTCCCGGTACTCCGGCATGCCGAGGTGCGCGATCACCAACTGCAGGCGCGGGTAGCGCTCGAGCAGGCCGGTGACCGGCTGCGGTCCCGTGTGCTCGCCGGCCAGCGGACCGG
>JAOPUS010000239.1 GCA_025963345.1 Blastococcus sp.
TCCGGGAGCCTTCAGCTCGGTGGAGAAGATCGCCGCCTGGGTCCGGCGCTCCATGCCCAGCTTCGCCAGCAGGTGGGACACGTAGTTCTTGACCGTCTTCTCCGCCAGGAACATCCGTTCTCCGATCTGCCGATTCGTCAAGCCCTCGCCGATCAGGTCCAGGACGGTGCGCTCCTGGTCGCTCAGCCCTGCCAACGGCCCGGCGGGCTCGGCGGCCCGACGCATCCGGGCGAGCACCGCGGCGGTGGCGGCCGGGTCCAGCAGTGAGCCGCCGGCGGCGACGGTGCGCACGGCGGTCACCAGGTCCTGGCCGAGGATCTGCTTGAGCAGGTAGCCGGCGGCACCGGCCATGATCGCCTGGAACAGCGCTTCGTCGTCGCTGTAGCTCGTCAGCATCACGACGCCGAGGTCAGGCAGCTGGGCACGCAGGTCACGGCACACGGTGACCCCGTCTCCGTCGGGCAGCCGCACGTCCAGGACGGCAACGTCCGGCCGCAGTGCCGGGACCCGGCTCATCGCCTCAGCGGCGTTCTTCGCCTCGCCGACCACCGTGATGCCCGGGTCACTGGAGAGGACGTCGGCGACTCCGCGCCGGACGACCTCGTGGTCGTCGACCAGGAACACCGGATCACCGACGGCTCTGGACTGCTGCTCATGGCGCCCCTCCGCCGCGCGCCGTTCCTCGCTGACTGCGGAGGCGCCAGATGCGGCAACTGGAATGCTCGGTAGTCGCGCCGCCCCTGGCGCGCCGCCCCCGGGCCTGCGAGTTGAGCAGAGCCCTTGGTCCGCTCGACAGAGGACCGGTGACCCGCGCCGCGCAGCGGGTGCGCGGTCGAGGATGGCGGCGTGACCAGATCCGGACGTCGTCGATGACCCAGCCACCGGTGGGGCCCGCGGCAGGTGACCGCGGGCTGGGCGGCTTGCTCGTCGCCGAGGGAGCCCTGGTCGCGACCAGCGCCGTGCTGGGCCCCCTCGTGCTCGACGTGCTGCACTACCGGACGTCAGCATCGGGGATCGACCAGATCCGCGGCTCGGATCTCGCCGCACTCGCCGTGATGGCCCCGCTCTGCCTCTGGGTGGGCAAGCTTGCCCGGGACGGACACGCCGCAGCGCCGGTCCTGGCCCTCGCGCCCGCCGGGTTCAGCGTCTACATCTGGACCCAACTCCTGGTCGGCAGCGAGTGGGGCCGGCTGCCCGGCAACGTGGAGTGGTTCTCCCCGCTGCTGCTCGGGGTCGTGGGCGTCGGGATCGCGGTGGCCGTCCGGGCGACCCGCGTGCTGCGCGCGCGGCCCCCGCTACCGTGGAGCCGCAGGCAGGAGCGGGCCACCGGCGTCCTGCTGCTGGTCGTGGCCGGTTTCGTCGTCGTCGGCATTCACCTGTCCGAGATGGTCGACGCCCTGCGGGACCACCCGGTCGGCGCCGGGCTGCTGACCACGCCCAATGCGTTCTGGGTGGTCAAGGCCATGGACCTGGGCATCATCGCGCCCGCCTCGTTGCTCATGGGCATCGGGCTGTTGCGCCGCCGGTCCTGGGCGAAAGCCCCGGCTGCCGCCGTGCTCGGCGGGTACGCGCTCCTGGGCTGGTCGGTGGCCGCGATGGGCTGGAGCATGGTGCGCGGCGGGGCCGTCGACGCCCCCCTGAGCCTCTCGATCGGAGCGACGGCCGTCGCTGCGGCCGTGACCGGCTACGCCGTCGCCCTCTACCGCCCGCTCTTCCGGCGGGCTGCCCCCGTCCCCCTCCCTCGACCCGCCCCGGTCGTACACAGCCCCGCCGTGCCGAGACCGTGACGTGACCGAGGGGCGCACCACGAGCACCGGGCAGGGCGCGTGGACCACGCAGTGCAGCGCCACCGAGCCGAGCAACAGGCCGCGGAACTCCCCGCGGCCCCGGCTGGCGACCACGAGGAGGTCGGCCTCCGCCGCCTGCTCGACCAGCACCGGGCCGGCGGCTCCGGGAAGGGCGAGTCGCGAGACGGCCGGGTGGTCTCCGGTCGTCGCCACGAGGACCTCACCGACCAACGTCTCCAGGTTGCGCAGGGCGTCCTCATGCCGTTGGTGCTGCGACGGGGCGGTCAGGATGTACTGGTCGCTCCACAGGTCGGTCGCGGCCTGGGCGTGGACCGCCGTCACCGAGCCCTCGGGGCCGGCCTCCATCAACGCCGCGGAAAGGGCCGCGGCGGAACGCTCGGAGCCGTCCACGCCGACGACGACCCGGGACCCTGCCTGCGGCTGCGACCAGTGGCCGGACGGCGGGACGATGACGACCGGGCACTCGGCCGCACTCGCACAGTGCAAGGCGACGGAGCCCATCACGGCGCTGCGTACGACGCTGCGGCCTCGGGAACCGACAACCAGGAGATCGGCCTCCTCGGACAGCCGCACCAGCTGGGCGGCCGCCGGTCCCGGCTCGATGTGCAGGCTCACCGGGACATCGCGGACCTCGAGGTCGCTCTCCCGAATCCGGTCGACGGCGGCCCGGGCCCGCGCCCAGGTGTCATCGCGGACGGCGTCCAGTGCCCCCACGTCCATCACGTCGCCCTCGGTCCAGTACCCGACGGTGGGGTAGGCGGCCACCACAGCGACCTCGGCGCCCCGGATGGAAGCCCATCGCATCGCCCAACGGAGGGCGGTCAGCGACCCGTCCGAGCCGTCCACGCCCACCACGACCCGGGGTGCCGGCCGGGGCTGGGTGAGGTCAGAGGTCGTTCGAGGCTGTGCGTCCACGGGGTCTCCTCGGTCGGGCACCAGGCGGCCGGGCCGGTCGCCGGCTCCAGCCTCGCGTCGATCGCGCCGGGCCGATCGAGTCCGACGACCCGTACGCCGCCGCCAATGGTCCCGAGCCACGACGCGACGATCCCGGCGGACGCGGGGCCTCATGGCAGGGAGCCGGCTCCGGCGCGGACCCGAGATGTTGTGCCAGCGGAACCATCCGAGGTGATCGTGGTCCCCGCCGCACCACTGAGGACGGCGGCGGCGTCGGTGAGAGCCCCGATCGAGGACGGGTGACCGGTGGCCGAGGTGAAGCGGGCACAGGCCCGGACCTTCGGCGCCATCGAGCCGGCCGGCAAGTGCAGCTCGGCGACGTCTGCCAGGCTCAAGGACGCCAGCGCCCTGGCGTCGTCCGTCCCGAAGTCGCGCATGACTGCGGATACGTCGGTCAGCAGGAGCATCCGATCGGCGTTCATCGCCACCGCGATCGCCGCAGCGGTGAGGTCCTTGTCCACGACCGCCTCGACCCCGGCCAGCCGACCGGAGCTGTCCTGGACGACGGGAACGCCGCCGCCGCCGCCGCAGATGACCAGGACCCCGGCGTCGAGCAGCTGACGGATCGCGGTCTCCTCCAGGATCCGTTGCGGCTCTGGCGACGCCACGACCCGCCGCCACCCGGCGCCGTCCGCGGCGATCCGCCATCCCCGGTCAGTGGCGAGACGGTCCGCGTCCGCGCGGCTGTAGACGGCACCGATGAACTTGGTGGGTGCGGCGAATGCCGGATCGGCTGCAATGACCACGGTCTGCGTGATGATCGTGGCCACGGGCTGGCCCACGCCGACGTTTCGAAGTTCCTGAGCCAGCCAGTAGCCGATCATGCCCTGGGTCTGGGCGCCGAGAGCGTCGAGCGGATAGGGCGCTGACAACGTCGGGTCGGCGTCGGACTCCAGCGCCAGCAACCCGATCTGGGGCCCGTTGCCGTGGCACAGGACGAGCTGGTGCTCCGCCGCCAGCGGGGCCAGCGCGACGGCGGCGGCCTGGATGTGATGCCGTTGGATGACCGCGTCGGGCGGCTCACGCCGTTGGAGCAGGGCGTTCCCGCCCAGCGCGACCATGATCCGCACGGTCAGCCCAACCCACGCACGAGGACCGCTTTGATGGTGTGCAGCCGGTTCTCGGCTTGGTCGAACACGATCGAGACGGAGGACTCGAATACCTCGTCGCTCACCTCGGCACCGGTCAACCCGAACTGCCTCTGCACGCGGGCACCGAGGGCGGTGTCCGCGTTGTGGACGGCCGGCAGGCAGTGCATGAACATGGTCCCCGGTCTGCCCGAAGCCGCCATGAGCTCCTGGGTCACCCGGTACGGGACCAGCTGCGGGACACGACTGGCCCAGCGGTCCTCCGACTCCCCCATGCTGACCCAGACGTCGGTGTAGAGGAAGTGCGCGCCCCGTACCGCCTGGTGCACGTCGTCGGTGACGAGGATCCGCGCTCCACTGGCGGCCGCGAGTGCCTGGGCAGCGTCGATGACATCGACCGGCGGCTGAAGCCCGGCCGGTGCGGCGATGCGCACGTCCATCCCGAGGAGCGCGCCGGTGACCAGCAGGGACCTGGCCACATTGTTGCGGCCATCACCGAGGTAGCAGTAACTGATCTCCTCCGGCGGACCGTCGTGGTGCTCCCGCATGGTGAGCACGTCGGCGAGCATCTGGGTCGGGTGCCATTGGGTGGTGAGCCCGTTGAACACCGGGACCCCGGCGGAGTCGGCCAACTGCTCGACCGTCGTCTGGTCGAAGCCGCGGAACTCGATGGCATCGAACATCCGCCCGAGCACCCGGGCTGTGTCGGGAATGGACTCCTCCGTCCCGATGTGCGAGCCATCGGGGCCGAGGTAGGTGACGTGCGCACCCTGCTGGTGAGCCGCCACCTCGAATGCGCAGCGGGTACGGGTAGAGGCCTTCTCGAAGATCAGCGCCACGTTCTTGCCGATCAGCGCCGGTCGTTCCATCCCGGCCGCCGTGGCCGCCTTCAACCGGCCGGCTGAATCGAGCAGTTCCTCGAACTCGGCCTTGGTCAGGTCCAGCTCCTTGAGCAGCGAGCCGGGGTGGCGGGTCGTGCTGAGCAGCGCGGTCATGTCAGATCCCGTCCCGCTGGATGGGGCACGTCATGCAGCGGGAGCCGCCGCGTCCGCGGCCGAGTTCGCTGCCGGGGATGGCCAGCACCTCTATGCCGTTCTTGGCCAGCATCGTGTTGGTGACGACGTTGCGCTCGTACCCGACGACCACACCCGGGGCGACGGTGAGGAAGTTGTTGGCGTCGTCCCACTGCTCGCGCTCGGCAGCGCGGGTGTCCTCGTCGGCGACCAGGACCCGGATCTCCTCGAGACCGAGCGCGTCGGCGATGGTCGCGAACAGCCCCTCGCGGCGTTCCACGTGCAGGCCGCCGGTGTCGGCGTCGACGACCTCCTCGGCATCGACGGGGGTGATCACCCACGTGCCGAGGCCATCGATGTCGAGGTAGGGGTAGCCCACGAAGGTGTCGACGTCGACCATCGTGAACAGCGTGTCCAGGTGCATGAAGGCGTGCGACTTCGGCAGCTCGACGGCGATGACCTTGGTGGCCTGCCCGCTGCGGAACATCTCCTTGGCGAGGATCTCGACCCCCATCGGGGTGCTCCGCTCCCCCATGCCGATGAGGACGACGCCGCGGCCCAGGACGTGGATGTCGCC
>JAOPUS010000259.1 GCA_025963345.1 Blastococcus sp.
CAGCCCCGCGCCCTCGGCAAGCAGCCGCTGTTCCCGCAGCGGGTCCCCGTAGTGCGCGGCCACCGCGAAGGCGGCGTCGGCCGGGTCCTCCAGGGCGACGGCGCCCGGGCGGGACAGCAGGGTGGAACTCATGGGGTCTCCGATGCTCGTTCGCGGCAGGCGCGGCACGTCCCGGACAGGGCGACGTGCCCCACGTCCACGGTGAAACCCAGATCGGCCGCCAGACGTTCCGCGGCGCCGTCGAGCAGCGCGGGATCGGCCGAGGCGATGGAGCCGCAGGTCTGGCAGACGACGTGCAGGTGCGGGTGCTCGGCCGCGTGGTAGACCGGCGCGCCCTTGCCCAGGTGGGTGTGCCAGACCAGGCCGAGGCGCTCGAGCACCTCGAGGTTCCGGTAGACCGTCGAGGTGTCCGGCGCGGTGCCGCCCGGCCCGGCGAGCTCGCGCAGCCGGCTGCCGATCGCCTCGGGCGTGGCGTGCTCCAGGGCGGCCACCGCGTCGAGCACCGAGCGCCGCTGCGAGGTCAGCCGCAGGCCGCGCGCGTGCAGCCGCTCGGCCAGCGGCACCGCGGGATCGGCCCGCAGCTCACCGCCCGGTCCGCCGGAGTGCTCGTGCGCCATCCGCCGAGCCTATGCGCGCGTGCGGCAGGCTGGGGAGCGTGATCGACGAACGCAGGGTCGCCCTCTGGCGCGACGGCGAGGTCCTGACCGCGAAGCCGGACGAGCCGGTGGTGACGGCCTTCGACCTGGGCCTGGGTCGCGGGGACGGCGTCTTCGAGTCCGTCCTGGTCGTGGGCGGCTCCACGCCGCACCTGGATGCGCACCTGGCCCGACTGGCCCGCTCGGCCGCGGTGCTGTCGCTCGCCGACCCGGGCGAGCGGGCCTGGCGGGCGCTGGTCGGCAGCGTCCTGGCCGGCTGGCCGGCGGAGGTGGAGGGCGCCTGCCGGCTGTTCCTCACCCGCGGCCTCGGCGAGGGCTCCGCGCCGACCGTGCTGGCACTGCTCGCGCCGGTGACCGGCGAGGTGCTGCGGCAGCGGACCGAGGGCATCGCGGCCGTCACGCTCTCCCTCGGCGTGCCGGCCGGGTTCCGTGCGCAGGCGCCCTGGTTGCTGGGCGGCGCGAAGACGCTGTCCTACGCGGTCAACATGGCCGCGCTGCGTCACGCCCACACCCTGGGGGCCGACGACGTCGTCCTCACCTCGCTGGAGGGGCGGCTGCTGGAGGGGCCGACGTCGACCGTGGTCTGGTCCACCGGCGGCGTCCTGCACACCCCGCCGCTGGACACCGGCATCCTGGCCGGCACGACGATGCAACGGCTCTTCGCCCGCGCCGCGCAGGCCGGCCGGCCCACCGCCGTCACGCCCGGCACCGTCGCCGACCTGCACCGGGCCGACGCCGTCTGGCTGGTCTCGGGCATCCGCGGAGCCGCGGCGGTGCACACCCTGGACGGCGTCCGGCGCGGGGACGCGGGCCTCTCGGCGGAGGTCCGGGAGCTGCTCGCCCGGTAGGCTTTCCGACCAGGTGCGCCGGGAAGTCTGGTCGGCAGTCGTGCCGTCGACCCCTGGAGCCGCTCGCATGTCCTCCCCGACCGGGCTGTTCGGCCGCGGGTCCTGGCGCGAGACGAGCCGGATCGCCGACGTCCTGCGCCGCGAGACCGTCGGCGGGGTGCTGCTGCTCGCCGGCACGGCGGTCGCGCTGGTCTGGGCGAACACGCCGTGGGCGGCGGCGTACGACCGGCTGCGGGACACCGTGGTCGGCCCCTCGGCGCTGCACCTGGACCTGTCGCTCGGGGCCTGGTCCGCCGACGGGCTGCTGGCGCTGTTCTTCTTCGTCGCCGGGCTGGAGCTGAAGCGGGAGTTCGTCGCCGGTGACCTGCGCGACGTGCGGCGCGCGGCGCTCCCGGTGTCGGCCGCGGTGGGCGGCATGGCCGCGCCCGCGCTGATCTACCTGGCGGTCAACGCCGGCGGGCAGGTGCGCGGGTGGGCGATCCCGACCGCGACCGACATCGCCTTCGCCCTCGCCGTCCTCGCGGTGATCAGCACCCACCTGCCCAGCGGGCTGCGCACCTTCCTGCTGACCCTCGCCGTCGTCGACGACCTCCTGGCGATCACGATCATCGCGATCTTCTACACGTCGGGGCTTTCGGTCGGGTTCCTCGCGCTGTCGCTGCTGCCGCTCGCGCTGTTCGGGTTCCTGGTGCAGCGCAGGATCAGATCGCCCTGGCTGTTGCTCCCGCTCGCTGCGCTCACGTGGGCGCTCATGCACTCGTCGGGCGTGCACGCCACCGTCGCGGGGGTGCTGCTCGCGTTCACCGTGCCCGTCGGTCCCGGGCTGGCCGAGCGCTTCGAGCACCGGTTCCGCCCTTTGTCGGCGGGGGTGGCTGTGCCGGTGTTCGCATTCTTCGCCGCGGGGGTCACCGTGGGCGGGTTCTCGGGGCTGGTCGACTCGCTCGCCGACACCGTCGCCCTCGGGATCGTCGCCGCCCTGGTCGTCGGCAAGACGGTCGGCATCACCGCGGCCACGTGGCTGGTCTCCCGGTTCACCCGCGCCGAACTGGACGACGAATTGAGCTGGTGGGACGTCGTCGGGCTCGCGCTGCTCGGCGGCATCGGGTTCACCGTCTCCCTCCTGATCGGGGAACTCGCCTTCGGCGTGGGCAGCGTGCGGGACGAACATGTCAAGGTGGGCGTCCTCGTCGGCACGGTGACCGCCGCCCTGCTCGCCTCCGTGCTCCTGCGGTTGCGCAACCGTCGGTACAAGCGGATCGCAGCGGCTGAGCAGGTCGACGCCGACCGCGACGGCATCCCGGACGTCTACCAGCAGGCGCCCGACCCTCCCTCCGGCCCGTTCGCCGACAGCTGAGAATCCAGCCCGGAATCCGGTTGCCGGTCCTCCGGATCGCGTCGTACCTTCGATGTACACGAGAGAGGAGGTGGTCCGTAACTTGTTGAGCTACAGGACTCGTGAGGTGGCTGTCCGCTAGCCGCCGTCCAGATGGGCCGCCCGTTCAGACTCGTGTCTGAGCGACGGCAGATCGCCCGTCCGTCGTACGGCGGCGAGCGAGAACCGGACAGTCACCCGACCCCCGGGCCGCCGACATTTGTCCAGTCGGCCCGCGTGCAGCTTCCCTTCCGAGGGCAGCGCCGCGGAGCAGCCCGGGGGTTGTCCGTTCTCCGGGTACTTTCTGCCGGTGCAGATCGCCGGGCGCCCCGTCGAGAGCGACATCCGCCCCGCCGGCTGGATCACCGAGGCGCTGCGGCCCTTCACCGAGCATGCGGTCGGCTCCCTGGTCCCGCCGGTGTTCGAGGCCTACGCCCGCGTCTTCCACCCGGCCGTGCGCTATCCGGACGACGACTGGTTCCCCGAGACGGAGTCCGCCGAGCCGGATTCCGGCGAGCCGCTGTCCCCCGACGAGGACGTGACCTGGGCGGAGGTCGCCGCCTTCAACGGCCGCACGGCACACCCCGCCATGGAGTGGGCCTCCATCACCGGCTCGTGGGAGTTCCGCGGCAACGACGACCAGCCCGGTATGTGGAACGACGCCCCGGCCGAGGGCCACCTCCCGGTATCGGTCGCCACCCGCCTGGCCGCCGTCCTGGCACGGCACACGGCCACGCCGACCGACTGCTGGTTCGGCGTCTGGGAGGGCTTCGGCTTCTTCCCGGCCGGCGGTCTGACGCTCGCCCTCCCGGGCCGGGAGCACTGGCTGCTCCGCGGCCCGGTGGATCTCGCCGCCGCGAACATGGCCGAGGAACCTTCCGAACAGAGCGCCAACCTCTGGTGGCCGGACGACCGGGCCTGGTTCGTCGCCACCGACATCGACCTGATGACCACCTACGTGGGCGGCAGCGCCACGTGCATCGCCGACCTCCTGGCCGCCGACGGACTGGAGGCCGCTCCCGTGCCGGCCGACCAGCGGGTCACCTGGGACGCCGACACGGTCAACCCGCTCCCGATGGACGGGCCCGGCTGACCCCCTAGAGCTTCCCGAGTTCGTCGGCCAGGTCGTCGAGGCCCAGCGAGCCCTGGGACAGCGCGGCCATGTGCCAGGCCTTGAGGTCGAAGTCCGCCCCGCGGGCCTGCCGCGCCGCCTCGCGGCCTTCCAGCCAGGCCCGCTCCCCCAGCTTGTAGCTGATCGCCTGCCCCGGGATGCCGAGGTAGCGGACCAGTTCGCTGTCGAGGAAGGCGAGGTCGGCACCGGAGTTCTCGCCCAGGAACGCCCGCGCCAGCTCCGGGGTCCACGGCTGCCCGCGGTGGGCCGCCAGCGAGCCCTCCGCGTCGTCGGGGATCGGCAGCTCCAGGTGCATCCCGATGTCGATGACCACCCGCACCGAGCGCAGCTGCTGCGCATCCAGGTAGCCCAGCCGCTCGCCCGGGTCGCCGAAGTAGCCGAGCTCGTCCATCAGCCGCTCGGCGTACAGCGCCCAGCCCTCGACGTTGGCCCCGACCGAGCCCAGCGACGTCTGATAGGTCGACAGCCGGCCGGAGACGTAGGCCCACTGCGCCAGCTGCAGGTGGTGGCCGGGAACGCCCTCGTGGTACCAGATCGAGACGAGGTCCCACAGCGGGAAGCGGGTGCGGCCCAGCGTCGGCAGCCACGTGCGGCCCGGCCGCGAGAAGTCGTGTGCGGGCCGGGTGTAGTACGGCGCGGCCGCGCTGCCCGGCGGGGCGATCATCGCCTCCACCCGGCGGACCGGCTCCGCGAGGTCGAAGTGCGTGCCGTCCATCGCCTCGATCGCGTCGTCCATCATTTTCTGCAGCCGCGCGCGGACGGCCTCCACGCCCTCGACGGCCGGGCCATTGGTGCCCAGCCAGCGCATGGCCTCCAT
>JAOPUS010000291.1 GCA_025963345.1 Blastococcus sp.
CGCCCCGACGCGCACCGAGCACCGATCCGGCCAGCATCACGCCCAGGGTCTGCGCGGTGATCGGCACCGGGATCCCCGGCACGGGCACTGGCGGCAGCAGCCCCAGTACCGCCACGATCGCCGCGAAGAGCGCGATGTAGGCGAGGTCCTTGGTCTTCACAGCAGGTCTCCCGGGGGCAGGCGCCGGCGTAGGGCGGCGGCGTCGTTGTGGTCCGAAAAGTACCGGAGGACCGGTAACGGACCCCGCCCGATCCCAGAACCCCGGCTCTCTCAGGCCTGCAACCACACCGCCGAGTCGTGGGGCAGCGTGCCGTCGCCGAGGTCCGCACTAGCCAGGAGGACCTGCCCCTCGGGCAGCGGGATCGCCGCTCCGGAGAGGTTGACCAGGCAGACGAGACCACCGGGACGGCGGAACGCGAGGCATCCGTCGGGCGCCGGTACCCAGTCGAGCCCGTCCCCGGCGAACGCGGGTGACGATGCCCGCAGGGTCAGCGCCGATCGGTACAGCGACTGTATCGACGCGGGGTCCGCCGCCTGGGCCTCCGGTGTCAGCGCTGCCCAGCCGGCGGGCATCGGCAGCCAGGTGTCCGCCTGGGAGGAGAACCCGTACGAGGGCTCGCTCCCGGACCACGGCATCGGGATCCGGCACGCGTCCCGGCCCCGCTCGGTGTGGCCCGAGCGCTCCCAGATCGGGTCCTGCAGCGCCTCGTCGGGCAGGTCGACGTCGGGCATGCCCAGCTCGTCGCCGTTGTAGATGTAGGCCGCCCCCGGCAGCGCCAGCTGGAGCAGCGCCGCGGCCTTCGCCCGGCGGGTACCCAGTTCGCCGCCGCCGTAGCGGGTGACGTGCCGCGGCCGGTCGTGGTTGGACAGCACCCAGCAGGCCGGCGCCGGGCTGCCGGAGACGGCGGCCAGGGAGTCGGTCACGGCGTCGCGGAGATCGCTCACCGTCCAGTCGGCGGTCAGCAGCTTGAAGTTGAAGGCCAGCTGCAGCTCGTCCTCGCGAAGGTACTGCGCCAGGCGGGCGTCGTCGGACACCCAGACCTCGCCGACCGCCATGGTGCCGGGGTACTCGTCGAGGACCGCGCGGATCCGGCGGTGCACCACGTGCACGCCGTCCTGGTCGAAGCGCAGGTCGCCGGGCCCGTGGTCGGCGAGCAGGCCGGTGTCCTCCATCGGCACCATGTCCGGCAAACCTTCGGGCTTGGCCATGCCGTGGGCGACGTCGATGCGGAAACCGTCCACGCCTCGGTCGAGCCAGAACCGCATCGTCTCCTCGAGGTCGGCGACCACCTCGGGGTTGGCGAAGTTCAGGTCCGGCTGCTCCGGCGCGAAGATGTGCAGGTACCACTGGCCGTCCGGCACCCGGGTCCACGCAGGCCCACCGAAGACCGACGGCCAGTTGTTCGGCGGCTCGCTGCCATCGGGGCCCCGGCCCTCGCGGAACAGGTAGCGGGCCCGTTCCGGGGAGCCGGGGGCCGCGGTCAGCGCCGCCTGGAACCACTCGTGGTCGTGCGAGCTGTGGTTGGGGACCAGGTCGATCGTCACCCGCACGCCCAGCCGGTGGGCGTCGGTGAGCAGCGCGTCGAACTCCGCCAGATCGCCGAAGACCGGTTCGACGTCCCGGGGGTCGGCGACGTCGTAGCCGTGGTCGGCCATGGGAGACGGGTAGAACGGCGTGATCCAGAGAGCGTCCACCCCGAGGTCGGCGAGGTAGGACAGCCTGCTCCGGATGCCGGTCAGGTCACCGACGCCGTCGCCGTTGCCGTCGGCGAAGCTGCGGACGTAGATCTGGTAGAAGACCGCCGACCGCCACCAGTCGGCGGACACGGGCAGGACGGTGTGCGGGTCCGGGTGCACCGGGCTCCTCGTGGGTTTCGGTATGTGCAGGGAGGAGCGGACGAGCTCAGGCGGGCGAGAGGTCGCCCTCGGCGTCGTCCGGCAAGCGGTTCTGCATGCTGCGCGCGGCCATCTCCAGGTAACCCCAGAGTGTCGCGCCCTGCTCGGGGGAGAGCTCCAGGGAGTCGACGGCCGCACGCATGTGCGTCAGCCATGCGTCCCGCTGCGCCGGGCCGATGGCGAACGGGGCGTGCCGCATCCGCAGCCGCGGGTGGCCGCGCTCCTGGGAGTAGGTCGTCGGGCCGCCCCAGTACTGCTCGAGGAAGCTGCGCAGCCGCGTCTCGGCGCCGTCCCAGTCGTCCTGGGGGTACAGCGGCGCGATCAGCGGATCGGTGCGCACACCGGCGTAGAAGTGCTTGACGAGGGCGTGGAAGACCGGCGCGCCACCGACCTCGTCGTAGAAGGTGCGCGCCGAGGGCAGGGACCGGCTCGACTCGCTCATGCAGTCGATGGTCCCTCAGTCGCGTCGGCGGCTGCCATGTGACCCCGGGTACGTCGGTAGGCGATCAGCGCGGGCGCCACGGCGATCAGCCCGATCCCGCCGGACAGGCCGAGCACGCCGCTGGCCGAGACGCCCTCGGCGCCGAGGCCGGCCGCCAGTGCGCCGATGGCCTGCACGCCGTAGAGCCCACTGACCGCGACACCGAAGGCGCGACCGCGGAAAGCGCTCGGGACGGCCTGGACGAAGGAGACGTTGAGCGGGATCAGCCACGAGGCGCCGAGCCCGGACACGAAGAGCAGGCCCACCACGATCCAGAACGCGAGATCGCTCGGCTCGGCGAGCACCGCGACCAGGCCGGCCGCGAGGATCGGGGCCAGCGAGAGGACGACGAGCGGGACGACGAGCCGTTCCCGCCGGTCGGGCGCCACCAGCCGGGCCATCACCAGACCGCCGATCGTCACCCCCAGGGGGTTGGCCGCGAGCAGTACCCCGATGGCCGTCGTCCCGTGCCCGAGCTCCTGGACCAGCGGGGCGGCCACGCCCTCGGAGGCGTAGGCGAACAGCGTCGCGACCCAGAGCACGCCCATGATCGCGAGCAGCCGGGGCGAGCGGCCGATCAACCGCAGGCCGTCGCCGGTGTCCTGCCACAGCGAGCGGCGCCCCCCACCGGCCTCGGTGGTCGGGGCGGGCCGACGCTGCAGGCCTCTGGCCAGCCAGAGCGCGGACACCGCGAACGTCGCCCCGTCGATGAGGAGCGCCGCCGACGGGCTGAGGGCCATGACCAGCGCTCCCGCCGCCAGGAAGCCGACCACCTGCGCCAGTTGCAGCGTGATGTTGGTCAGCGAGGTGGCGACGGCGTAGCGGTCGCCGTCGAGCACGTCGGCCATCAGCGCCGACCGGGCGGACTCGAACGGTGGTGCGCACAGCGATACCAGGAAGAGCAGCGCGAGCAGGATCGGCAACGGCGTCCCGGGGATCGCCATCAGTCCGAGCAGCGCCGCCCGCGTCACGTCGGCGGCGATGAGCACCCGGTGGCGCGGCAGCCGGTCGGCCAGCGCCGACAGCAGCGGGCCGCCCAGCAGCCAGGGCAGGTGGCCGATCGCGAAGGTCATCGCCGAGAGCAGCGGCGAGGAGGTCCGCTGGTACACGAGCACGGTGAGCGCCACCCGCGCGAGCTCGTCGCCGGCGGTGGAGAGCAGGAACGTGCCGAACAGCGGCCGGAACTCCCGGACGGCGAAGACCTCGCGGAAGGTC
>JAOPUS010000137.1 GCA_025963345.1 Blastococcus sp.
GACGGCCGGTTGCTCCGGTGCGGTGGGTGCCCCGCCTACGCGTCGACGTCGGGAGCGAGCAGATGCAGTTCGGTCGGTACTACGAGGAGTTCGAGGTCGGGGCCGTCTACAAGCACTGGCCCGGGAAGACCGTCACGGAGTACGACGACCACCTGTTCTGCCTGATCACGATGAACCACCACCCGCTGCACATGGACGTGAACTACGCGGAGAAGACCACCGACTTCGGCGAGAACGTGGTCGTGGGCAACTACATCTACTCGCTGCTGCTCGGCATGAGCGTCCCCGACGTCTCGGGGAAGGCGATCGCCAACCTCGAGGTCGAGTCCCTGCGGCACGTCGCGCCGACGTTCCACGGCGACACCATCTACGGCGAGACGACCGTCCTCGACAAGACCGAGTCGAAGTCGAAGGACGACCGCGGGGTCGTCTACGTCGAGACCATCGGCTACAAGCAGGACGGCACGATCGTCTGCATCTTCCGCCGCAAGGTGATGGTGCCCAAGCGCTCCTACGGCGAGGCCCGGGGCGGCGAGCAGCCGGGCCGTCCGGAGCCCACCCCCCGCTGAGCGAAGGCCGAGCGGACGTGTCCGGGGTCGGTCAGTCGGGGAGGACGCCCCAGCCGCGGAGGGTCTCGACCAGCCGTGGCGTACAGGGCAGCCGGTCGAGGGTCGCGGCGTCGGCGAACACTGCCGCGACGGCGTCGTCACCCGGGACCGGGGTCTGGTCCGGCGGGGTGAGGGTGCAGGCGAAATCGAGGACGTCGAACACGACGCCGTCCCCGGGGATCGGCACGTGCCCGACCGCTCGCTGGGGCACCACGTCCAGCCCGGTCTCCTCGCGCACCTCGCGCACGACGGCCCCCTCCGGTGACTCGCCGGCCTCGATCCGCCCCCCCGGCAGCGACCACAGCCCCCGGTGCGGGTCGTGGCCCCGCTGGATGAGCAGCAGCCGGCCCGCAGCGTCGTGCACCACCGCGCCCACGCACGGCACGACCAGCGGCGGCGCGGGGTCCTCAGCGCTGCCATCCGCGCCGGTGAGAGGCATGCGCGGCACGCTACGCAGCCCGCGCCCACAGCCACGCCGCGCCTCCGGGATCCCGCCGTCCCGGGGCGTCCCGCTTGACGATTGCGTGCGGTCACAGGACGGTGTCTTCCGATGAGCGTGTCGCCGGTCTGCCCCCGTTGCGGCGAGCAACTGGTGGTCCGCGCCGGATCGACGGCCCAGGCGTGGTGTCACCTGCACGGCGCCGTCACGCCGCTGCACCACACCGTGCTCGTCGCCCACGACGCTCTCTCCGCGGTCACCGCCGATGCCCGGGTGCCGGCCTGGGTGCCCGACCCCATGCCGGCCGGCTGGTCGGTCACCGGCCTGGCCTGGGGCGGGGAGCCCGGCGCCCGCGGGATCGTCGTCGACTGCGCCGGCCCTGCGCCGCTGGGCGGCTCGGCGGAGCTCGTCCTCGTTGCCGAGGAGCCGGGCACGGGCGTGGGCTGCGGCTACGCCGGCCTCCCGGGACTCGACCCCGGGGACGTCATCGACGGCCCGTCCTCGGTCGACGTCAAGGCGGCCGGGCAGCACGCGCCGCTGTGGGCGATCCCCACCTCCGACGACCGGGCGGCGTTCGTGGGTGAGGCCTACGGCGTCTGGCTGTGGCTCGTCATGTGGCCGATGAACGCCGCCTGGCTGCTCGCCGAGCAGCTGGAGCTGATCGATCTGCGCGACCGCATCTATCCCGACCTCCCGCTGGGCCCACCCAGCGAGCACCTGTTGCCGGGGTCGTAACCGGAACCCGACGGGCTCGCTCATGATCGGCGCGCCGCCGATGAGGCGGCTGGGACCTGTGTTACCCATGAGACGAAGCCGTCCGCCCCACCCGGGTGGACCCTGTACTCGCAGACTCGCAAGCACCGGAGCCTGCCCGCTCGAACGCACCTGTGGAGGTGGCGGTGAACCTCAAGAAGGTCGTCACCTGGTTGGTCGTCGCATTCGTCGTCTTCTACGTCATCCAGGCGCCGGAGCAGTCGGCCCAGATCGTCCGCAACGCCGGCCAGGCGCTCGGTGACGCGGCGTCCTCGCTGGCGAACTTCGTCGGCTCGCTCGTCTAGCCGTCGTGTCGGGCCCGGAGCCGAACGGGCTGCCCACCCGTGCCCGCAAGGACGTCGAGAAGTACCTCCTGCCGGGGGAGCGGGCGGTGGTCGCGACCCGGCGGCACTGGGCGGTCCTCATCGAGCCGACCCTCCAGTTCCTGCCGGCCTTCCTGATCGGCGGCTGGCTGCTCCTGCTCGACCCCGACAACCGGGTCAGCAGCTTGGCCGGCGTGATCGTCCTGGTCGGCGCGCTGGCCTACTACGGCCTGCGCGTGGGCGAGTGGTGGATGCGCCACTTCATCGTCAGTACCCGGCGGGTCCTGCTCACCTCGGGCGTCATCGTCCGGACCGTCACCCTGCTGCCGCTGCGCCGGATCACCGACCTCACCTGGAAAGAGACGCTGCTGGGTCAGGTCCTGGGCTACGGCACGTTCCGGTTCGAGTCGGCCGGCCAGCAGCAAGCGCTCTCGGAGATCACGTTCCTGCCCGGCGCGGACGTCCTCTACCGGGACGTCAGTGGCCTGCTGTTCAGCAGCGACTGGGGCGGCGCTGCCTCGGGCGGGGACGACGAGGGCAACATCGACCCGCCGCCGCCGCCCGGACCGCGGACCGGCCCCAGCGGCGGCCGGGGCGACACCGAGCCGATCGCGGGTCTACCCCCGCAGCAGACGTGAGCCCCACCACCCCGCCGATCCGAACGGGTGCCGGACGGCTGGGTGGGGCAGGCTGAGCGGCGATGCCGATCGACCTGCACACCCATTCCTCGATCTCCGACGGGACCGAGAGCCCCGCCGACCTGTTGGCCACCGCGCAGGCCGCGGGCCTCGACGTCGTCGCGCTCACCGACCACGACACCACCGCCGGCTGGCCGATCGCCGAGGAGGCTCGCCCACGCGGCCTGACCGTCGTCCCGGGCATGGAGATGTCCTGCCGCTGGTTCCCCGACGACCAGCCGCCGATCAGCGTCCACCTGCTGGCGTACCTGTTCGACCCCACCCATCCGGGTTTCGCCGCGGAACGTGCACGGTTGCGCGACGAACGGCTCGAGCGCGGGGAGCGGATCGTCCTCCGGCTGGAGGCCGAGGGCTATCCCGTCCGCTGGGACACGATCGTCGAGCGCTCCAACGGTGGCGTGGTGGGCCGCCCGCACATCGCGCGGGCCCTGGTCGACGCCGGGGTGGTCGACTCCGTGGACCACGCGTTCGCCACCCTGCTGCACCCGCGCAGCCCCTACTACGTCACCAAGGTCGACACCGACGTCCGTGAGGGCATCGGCCTGGTCCGCGCCGCCGGCGGGGTGCCGGTGTTCGCCCACGGGCTCGCCACCAAGCGCGGGCGCAGTGTCGGCGACGACGCGATCGCCGCCATGGTCGACGCCGGGCTGCTCGGCCTGGAGGTCGACCACCCGGACCACTCGGCCGACGCGCGCGCCCATCTGCGCGGCCTCGCGGCCGACCTGGACCTGATCGTCACCGGCTCCAGCGACTACCACGGCACCAACAAGACGACGGCCATCGGCGTCTGCACGACCGACCCGGAACAGTTCGAGGCGATCCTGGCCGCGGGCACCGGCGGTGCGCCCTTCCGCGACTGAACACGAACCGTCGGACGTGGTCGTTACGGTGGCCGATATGGACGGCGGTACAGGGACGGCGGCCGGATGAGCGCCCAGATGGAGATGCCGGACATGCCGCGGCGGCTCTTCCCCGCGACGCCGAGCAAGCTCGCCACGTTCTCCGACTGCCCCCGGCGCTACCGGTTCGCCTATGTCGACCGCCCCTCCCCGCCGAAGGGGCCGCCCTGGGCGCACAACAGCGTCGGCTCAGCGGTGCACGCGGCCCTGCGCTCGTGGTGGGACCTGCCGGTGGAGCGCCGCACGACCGGTGCTGCGCGGCAGTTGCTCTACGCCGGCTGGTCGCAGAACGGCTTCCGGGACGCCGAGCAGGCAGAGCGCTGGCGGGCCCGCGCGGCCGGGTGGCTGACCGACTACGTCGCGGCTCTCGACCCCACCCACGAGCCGGTCGGGAACGAGCGCACCGTCGGCGCCACCACCGAGCGGTTGGCGCTGTCGGGCCGCATCGACCGGATCGACCAGCGCGGTGACGAACTGGTGATCGTCGACTACAAGACCGGCCGCGTCCCGTCCACCGACGACGAGGCGCGCGGCTCACCGGCGCTGGCGGTGTACGTGCTCGGTGTCCGCCGCACGTTGCGCCGTCCCTGCTCCCGGGTGGAACTGCACCACCTGCCCAGCGGCACCGTCGCCGCGTTCGAGCACACCGAGCGGTCCCTGGCCAACCACGTGCGCCGGGCGGAGGACATTGCCACCGACATCACGGCGGCCACGGAGACGTTGGCAGCGGGAGCGGAGCCGGACGTCGCCTTCCCGGCCGTCCCGGGACGCCAGTGCGGCTGGTGCGACTTCCGGCCGAGCTGCCCTACCGGCCAGGCAGCCACACCGGCCCGCGAGACGTGGAGCTTCCTCGCCGAGGACGACGAGATCTGACGATCAGGCTGCCTGTCCCGTGGCGACGCGCTCGAACCCGGCCCAGACGATGGGCGAGCGGCGGGCGCGCTGCGGGAGCCGCAGCATGGTCTGCCGGAAGGCCTTCAGCGCCGCCGTCGCCGCGGCATCGGTCAGGCCGAGCCCGGGAAGTGAGAACATCCGGCGGGCCCACTGGGGCAGCAGGGCCACCGCGAGCGTCGCCAGCCCGCCCCAGGCCGGCTGGGCGGGCGTCAGGTAGCGCACCCAGGTCGGCATCGGCGGCAGCACGATGAGCCGGTAGGCGTCCCGCGCCGCCGGCGTCACCGCCAGCGAGGGCCGCATCGCCTCGAAGTAGGCCACGAGCCCGGCGGCGGAGTCCGGCACGTCGTCGGCGGGGACCCCGATCAGCGTCGCCGACGTCACCTGCTCGGCCACGTATCGGTCGGCCTCGTCGTCGGTCAGCGGCAGACCGCCCCGCCGGGCGACCTGGAGCAGCGAGTCCACCTCGCAGCAGTGCACCCACAGCAGCAGATCGGGATCGTCGACCCGGTACGTCCGTCCGGTCGTCTCCTCTGTGGCCCCGAGCCGGCGGTGGATGCCGCGCACCCGCGCGACCGCCTGTTCGGCCTCGGTCCGGGTGCCGAAGGTGAGCGTGTCGACGTACGTGGCGGTCCGGATCAGCCGGGGCCACGGCTCCTCCCGGAAGCCGCCGGAGAACCGCGCGACGCCGTCCATCGCCACGGGGTGCAGCGCCTGCAGCAGCAGGGCGCGCAAGCCGCCCACGGAGAAGGTCGGATCGGAGTGGATCCGCCAGGTGACGCTGTCCGGGCCGAAGAAGCCGGCGAGGTCGTCCTCGGGGGTCCACCCCGACGGCAGGTCGGTCACGAACGGGCCGAGGCACCCGCCCAGAAGTCGAGCAGCACCTCCAGCGTCCGGGGCGGGTTCTCGACGGCGGGGGAGTGGATCGAGTTGTTGATGACCTCGTGCCGGGCCCCGAGCCGCTCCGCCATGTCGGCCTGCACGTGCGGCAGCCAGGCGTCGTCCGCCTCGCCGTGCGCGACCATGACCGGTACACCGGTGGCGGCCAACTCGGCCACCCGGTCCGGCTCGGTCAGCATCGCGTCGGCCATGCCGCGCAGCCCCGCCTCGGAATTGCTCAGGAAGCGGCGGGTGTAGAACTCGCGGGTCGGCGCAGGCACCGCCTGGGCCTTCGGGTCGGTCATCGCCACCTGCTCGAGCGTCTCGTGCACCAGTTGCACGCCGCCGGCGTCCAGCAGCGGGCCGAGGTGGTCGAGCAGGTCCGCCCGGCGCCCGGACAGCTTCGCGGGCCCCGACCCGAGCAAGGTGAACGAGGTGAACAGCCCCGGTTCGGCCAGCACCGCGGCCCGCGTGACCAGGCCCCCGAAGCTGTGGCCGAGCAGGTGCAGCGGGTCGCCGGTCTCCTCCCGCAGCACCCGGGCCACCTCGAGGACGTCGGCACCGAGCTCGGCGACCGAGTAGGTGGTGGGGTCGTCGGGCCCCGGCGACTCGTACTGCCCGCGCTGGTCGATGGCCACCACCCGGTAGCCGGCCTCGGCGAGCGGCGCCAGCAGGGGAGCGAAGTCCTCCTTGCTGCCCGTGTATCCGGCGACGAGCAGCGCGGTCCCGCGGACGGCCTCACCGCCGGTGTCCAGCCCGATCAGCGGGCCGGCGCGACCCGGAAAGCTGCGGTGCTCTGCGTCGTGGTCGGCGAGCTGCCGCAGGTCGTCGGGCGCGATCGCGAGGGGAACGGTGTAGTCGGGGCCACCGGGCAGGACCATGGTCCCCAGTGAACCTCGCTCCGGCCGACCGCGCCCGAGCGGGGTGCGGCAGGGTCAGCGGTAGCCGAGCACCCGGTCCGGAAGGCGGAGGACGACGACCGGCCCGATCTGCGCCGCCACGCCGCCGTCCGGCAGGTCCGCGACGTCGGATCGGCCGAGTTCGCCGCCGGTCGCCGGATCGCGCTGCACGAACGCGCCGTCCTCCGGCACCACGAGCGCCGTCGGGCCGCGGGCGTCCTTGTCGTTGCCCGGGTGAGCGGGCAGGCCGAGCGCCGGGGCGTCCCAGAGCGTCGCGCCGGAGGTGGCGTCGAGTGCGGACAGCCGGCCGGCCACCCGGACCAGCGTGATCGCGCCGGCCGCGCCCACCTGGACGTCGGCCGCGTCGGGCACCGGCAGCCGGGTGAGCACGGTGCCGTTCGCCGTGGCGAGGGCCTGCAGCTCGCCGTCCACGAGCACCGTCGGCAGCGCGTCGGCGCCGAGCAGCCGGAGCTGCGTCCCGTCCGCAACCGGGACGTCGATGGTCCAGTGCTCGCCACCGGCAAACCCGTCGAACAGGCGTACTTGCGCGACCGTGGCTCCCGCGCAGCGCTGCAGCACGGCGACACCGGCGCTGCCGGCGGCCGCCCCGAGGAAACGGCAGCCGGCCGGTGCGGCGTGCCGCCAGCGGATGTTGTCGCCGGTCGGGTCCAGGGTCACGATTCCGGTGGGGTTCGCGGCCAGCACGATCCGGTCGGTGGAGGAGAGCGTCACGTCGCCGGCGAACCGGACGCTGCGGGTCCACGCGCGCACACCGGTGCCGGCGTTCAGTGCGACCGCCTCGTCGCAGCGGTCTGCGGTGGCGAACACCGCCACGGCGACGCCGTTCGTCGCGGTCAGTCCGCACATCCGGGCGTTGCTACGGGTGTAGTGCCACGCCTCCTCGCCGGTGGCCGGATCGAGGGCGCGCACCCCGTGCGCCGAGCCGACCAGTACCCGGCCGCTCTGGACCACGGTCCCCGCCGGCAGCTCGCCGTCGGCCGACCAGGTCTCGGAGACGGCACCGGCCGGCGTCCCCGAGGGGACGTCGGCCGGTGGTGCGGTCGTGCTCTCCGTGGCCGCCGCGTCAGAGCCCTGCCAGAGCAGGGTCGCGACGAGTAGCAGGGCCACGGTCGCCGCAGCCCAGACGAGCACCCGCAGGGGCGGGCGAGTCGGCCACCTCCAGGGCCCCGCCCCGAGCGTGCGAGGGGCGGCCGAGGCCCCGTCCAGGGCACCGCCCTGAGCGTGCGAAGGGTGGGGAGGACGGGGTCCTCCTACCTTCATCAGGCGGCGGACTCGGAGCCGCCACCGCGGTTGGCGCCCCCGCGACGACGACGGCGGCGTGGCTTGGCAGCCGCACCCACCGAGGAGCCCTCGGACGACTCGCCGGCCGACGCTGCCGGGGCGGTCTCACCCTGGGCGGACGGCGTCCCGGTGCCGCGGGTGCGCCGGCGCGGACGGGTCGCACCGCCACCCTCGGGCTCCCCGTCGCCGGAGCGATCGGCCGAACGGCCGCCGGAGGGGCCGCGCGAGTCAGCCCGCCCGCCGGAGTCGCGCCCACCGGACTGCGTCGGGCGGTTGCGCTTGCCGGTCTCGCCGAGGTCCTCGAGCGTCTCGGCGTCCAGACCCTCGCGGGTCCGCTGCGAGCGCGGCAGTCGCCCGGTGGCCGTCGTCGGGACGTCGAGGTCGGTGTAGACCCACGGCGAGGTGGAGTAGGTCTCCGGCGGCTCGGCGAAGTCCAGGTCGAGCGCCTTGTTGATCAGTTGCCACCGGGGGATGTCGTCCCAGTCCACGAGCGTGACGGCGACGCCCTCGCTGCCGGCCCGGCCGGTGCGGCCGATCCGGTGCAGGTAGGTCTTCTCGTCCTCGGGGCACTGGTAGTTCACGACGTGGCTGACGCCGGTGACGTCGATCCCTCGGGCGGCGACGTCGGTGGCGACCAGGACGTCGACCTTGCCGCTCCGGAAGGCGCGCAGCGCCTGCTCGCGGGCGCCCTGGCCGAGGTCGCCGTGCACGGCCGCCGCGGCGAAACCGCGGTCGACCAGCTCGTCGGCGACCTTCTGCGCGGTTCGCTTGGTCCGGCAGAAGACCATGACCAGCCCGCGGTCACGGGACTGCAGCACGCGGGAGAGCAGCTCGGGCTTGTCCAGGTTGTGCGCCCGGTAGATGTACTGGGTGGTCTGCGGGACCGTCGAGCCCTCGTCGTTGCCGTGGGCGCGGATGTGCGTCGGCTGGGTCATGAACGACCGCGACAGCGTCACGATCGGGCCGGGCATGGTCGCGGAGAACAGCATGGTCTGCCGCTTGTCCGGGACCATCGCCAGGATCCGCTCGATGTCGGGCAGGAACCCCAGGTCGAGCATCTCGTCGGCCTCGTCGAGGACGAGCACCTTCACCTTGCCGAGGATCAGATCGCCCCGCTGGGCCAGGTCGAGCAGTCGGCCGGGAGTGCCGACGACGATCTCGACACCGTTCTGCAACGCTTGCACCTGAGGCTCGAAGGCCCGGCCGCCATAGATGGCCTGCACGCGGATGCCGCGCTTCGCGCCGGCGGTGGCCAGATCGCGGGAGACCTGCACGCACAGCTCACGGGTGGGGACGACGACGAGCGACTGTGGCACGCCGTCGCCGCCCTCGGCCGGGGGGACGACGCGCTGCAGCATCGGGACGCCGAAGCCGAGGGTCTTGCCGGTTCCCGTGCGGGCCTGCCCGATGAGGTCGTGGCCGGCCAGCGCCAGCGGGAGCGTCAGCTCCTGGATGGCGAAGGTGCGGGTGATCCCCGCGTCGGTCAGGGCGGCGACGATGTCGGGGTGGACGTCGAAGTCGCTGAACAGCGGGCTGTCGCTGGCGACGGGCGCGCCGCCGAGCTCCTCGACCTGCGACTCGAGCTCCTCGGGCGCGGGGGCCCCGGTCTCGGCGTGCTCGAGCGCGGTTGCTGCGGTGGACGTGGGGGAGTTCTCGATGGAGGTCAGTGGTCTCGCCTCTGGTCTGCTGGGGGACCGGCTCCGGCGGCGGGGATCCGCAGCGTCGGACCTGTCCCGGTCGGTTGTCGCGGGATCAGTTCCAGCGCCAACGCAGCCAGCAGAACCGGGCGTCAGTGACATCTGCCCGGGAGACAGCCCGCAAGGGCGTCATCCAGCGGTCGTCAGCGCACAGATATACAAGCGAGCCTGACGGCTTGCCAATTCCCATGGTAGCGCGACCACCGGTTAGCCTCTGCGCGCGCGCTGCCCGGAGCCCCTCACCCCTCGGTCGGGGCCGGGCAGCGCACCGAGCCGCCAACCCTGGAGATGCCCGTGTCCCCGGTCGACAGTCCCGCCGTGGTCGACCTGCTGGCGGTGCTGGCCTACGCCGAGCTGACCGCCTTCGACCGGCTCGCCGAGGACGCCCGGCTCGCTCCGACGCTGGACGGGCGCGCCGCGCTGGCCCGCATGGCGGCCGCGGAGATCGCCCACCACGGCCGCCTGACCGACCGGCTGACCGAGCTCGGCGCCGACCCCGCGGAGGCGATGGCGCCGTTCGTCTCCGCCCTCGACGCCTTCCACGAGGGAACCCGGCCGAGCAACTGGCTGGAGGGACTGGTCAAGGCCTACGTGGGTGACGGACTGGCGTCGGACTTCTACCGCGAGATCGCCGGCTTCCTGCCCGAGCCCGACCGTGCGCTGGTCCTCGACGTCCTCGCCGACACCGGCCACGCGGACTTCGCCGTCCGCGAGGTGCGCGCCGCGATCAAGGCCGACCGGCGCGTCCCCGGCCGCTTGTCCCTGTGGGGCCGACGCCTCGTGGGGGAGGCGATGACCCAGTCCCAGGCGGTGATCGCCGAGCACGACGGGCTGGCCGAGCTGATCATCAGCGGCACCGGCGACCTCGGCGGCGTCGCGCGGCTGATCGGGCGGATCACCGACGCGCACACCCAGCGGATGAAGGCGCTCGGGCTCAATCCCTGAGCCCGAGCGCCACGCCCCGGACGGCCCCGGGGGGCTCAGACCTT
Organism: Blastococcus sp.; assembly: GCA_025963345.1. Taxonomy (GTDB): domain Bacteria; phylum Actinomycetota; class Actinomycetes; order Mycobacteriales; family Geodermatophilaceae; genus Blastococcus_B. Next base: position 10,378 of record JAOPUS010000137.1, read on the forward strand.
GAACTGCCCGACGAGGCGGGAGAGCTCGGCCGTGACCTCCGCCAGGCCCTCGGCCCCCTCGACCGCGTCGGTGAAGGCGCGGTCACCCTGCCGGTCGGTGGCCGCCACGCCGAGCGTCCGTGCGAGGGCCTGCGCGGTGCCCATCTGGCGGGTGAGATCGGTCTCGACCTTTCCGGTTTCGGTCACGAGGGCTCCCCAAGGAAGGGCACGGGCCGGGGTCGGCGCGTGCTGTTCCTCACATCGGCGGGCGTGAGCCGTTGTCGACCTGCGCTCTGTCGGGTTGGAGCAGCGGCCGCCTGGACGCCGGGACAGCCGACGGGGCGCCGTCCGCAGGTTGCGGACGACGCCCCGTCGGGCGGTGCGTTCAGGCGGTGATCAGGCGCCGGCGATGAAGCCCACCCGGCGCTGGTCGGGCTGCGCGATCTCGACGTAGGCGATCCGGTCGACAGGGACGACGACTCGACGACCCCGCTCGTCGACCAGGGTCAGCAAGCCGTCCTTGTTCGCGCCGGACATGGCTGCCGACACATCGGCTGCGATCTCTTCAGGGGTCTTGGGACTGTCGATGACCAGCTCCCTGGGGGAGTGCTGAACACCGATCTTGACTTCCACGTGGGCGATGCCTCCTCGGTTCGCGCGACTGACCCCAACGCTAGTCCAGGCCTCCCGGCCGGGACCCGCTGAACGGGTGCGCCGTCAGCGAACGGGTCAGTGCGGCAGGTGCTCGCCGTCGACCCGGGGGAAGCCGGAGATCCCGCGCCAGGCGAGCGCCGACATGAGGGAGACCGCCTCGTCGCGGGACACCGTCCCCTTGCGCGGCAGCCACCACCGGGCACTGGTCTCGGCGAGCCCGGTGAGCCCGGACGCGAGCAGCAGTGCCCGCTCGGGGTCGGCGCCGGTGTCGGCCGCGATGACGCCGGCGATCGCCTCGACGCACACCCGGGTGCCGCGGTCGACGATCGAGCGGACGTCGTCGTCGTTGCGCAGGTCGGACTCGAAGACCAGGCGGAAGGCCTCGCCCTCGGCGTCGATGAAGTCGAAGTAGGCGCCCACGGCGCCGTCGACCCGGGCACGGTTGTCGTCGGTCTTGCCCATCGCCTCGGCGACGCGGTCGGCAAGTTCGGAGACGTGCTCCTCCAGCAGCGCGAGGTACAGCTCCCGCTTGCCGGGGAAGTGCTGGTAGAGGACCGGCTTGCTCACCCCGGCGCGGTCGGCGATGTCGTCCATGGCCGCGGCGTGGAAGCCCTGGGCGACGAAGACGACCTGGGCGGCACGCAGCAACTGCAGCCGGCGCGCACCCCTCGGCAGGCGGGAGGTGCGCCGGTTGGTTCCGGCGGCGGGGCGTGGCGGCTGCATGACGGAGCCGATGTTACCGGCGGGTTCCCCCACCGCACGTCGTACTGGCCAGGATTACCTTCGAATGGATGTCCGAGTCGCCCCCGTCGCAGGCCGCGCCGTCCGGAGGGTCGCCCACCACGGCCTCGACCACGCCGCTGCCGCCGCTGAAGTCCGTTCTGCCGCCGTGGCCCGGCGAGGAGATCCCCGTACGCGGCGGGCAGGTCTTCGTCCGCTCCACACCGTGGACCGGCCCGGTGGACGGCTCCGATGGCCCTCGCGAGCGCGCCCTCTACGTGCACGGGCTGGGCGGGGCGTCGACGAACTGGACCGACCTGGCCGCCCTGCTGGCGGTCCGGTTCGACGGCTGGGCGGTCGACCTGCCCGGCTTCGGCCGGTCCCAGCCGCCGCCGCGGGGTCGCTACTCCATCGGTGGGCACGTGCGCGCCGTCGTCGACGTGCTGGAGCACATCGGGCGGCAGCCCGGGGCCGCTGCCGGCCGGCCCGTGCACCTCGTGGGCAACTCCCTGGGCGGGCTGGTGAGTGTGCTGGTCGCCAGCCGCCGTCCCGACCTGGTCGCCTCCCTCACGCTGATCTCACCGGCCATGCCGGTCTACCGGGTGCCGCCGGCGTTCAGCCGGGCGCTGCTGCTGCTCCTGGTGCCAGGGATGCCGTCGCTGGCCGCGCGCCGGATCGGTGGGCTCAGCCCGGAGGACAGCGTCCGGGCCATGGTCCGGATGTGCTTCGGCCAGCCGTCGCACGTGTCGCCCGAACGGCTGGAGCAGGCGGTCCAGGAGATGCGCGAGCGGGCCGAGCAGCCGTGGGCCGACCACGCGCTCACCCACAGCATGCGCGGGCTGATCACGTCCTACCTGAAGGTCGGCGCGGCCAACGCGTGGCGGGCGGCGCGGGCGCTGACCCCGCCGACGCTGGTGCTGTGGGGGAGCAAGGACCGGCTGGTCGACCCCCGCCTGGCGCCCCGGCTCGCTGCGGTCATCCCCGATTCCCGCCTGCTGGTGCTCGACGATGTCGGACACGTGGCGATGCTCGAGGCGCCGGAGCCGACCGCGCGGGCCGTGCTGGGTCTGGTCGAGTCCATGGACGGCAAGGACAGTGCGGCAACGTGCCGGGAATCCCAGGCTGCGGTCGGCACGCCACGGAGCGTGAGACGCTGATCCGCTGACGCCCGTGCACGGACGAGGAGCAGGAGTGCGGCCAGTGGGAGGACGCCCGGCGGACGGTCGCCGTGCGGACCCCAGGCCCGGTGGCCCGCGACCCGCGCGCCCCGGTCCCCTCGTCGCCCGGCCTGCGATCCCCGTGCCCCCGCGTGAGCGGGTGACGGTCCGCAGCCGCCCGGGTCGGGTTCGCCGCTTCGTCCTTCGCCACGGCTGGCGCGCCTACGCCATCCCGCTGCTGACGATCGCCACGATCGCTGTCCTCCTGGACCTCGCGCTCTCCTCGCCCGGCACGCAGGCCGGCGCAGCCGCGTCGACCGCGTCCATGCCCGTCGAGACGGTCGAGAGCGTGCCGCCCGCCCCGGCGGAGGGCGACGCCGGCCCGAGCCAGCCGCCCCAGGTGGTGGGGAAGGAGACCTACGTCGAGACCGGCGACGGTTCGCTGTCCGTGGTCGACGGCTCGTCGGAGGTCTACGGCAGCGGTCCGCTGCAGCGCTTCATCGTGGAGGTGGAGGACGGCATCGACGTCGACGGCGCCGGGTTCGCCGCCGCCGTGGAGTCGACACTCGGCGACCCGCGCTCGTGGGGCAACGGCGGCCGGATGGCCTTCCAGCGGGTCGGGGCCGGGGAGGCAGCCGCGGGTGAATTCGATTTCAAGGTGAGCCTCGTCAGCCCAGGCAGCATGGAGACCTACTGCCCGGGCGTCGGCACCGGCGGCTACACGTCCTGCCGCTACGGCGACCGGGCGGTCATCAACCTCGCTCGGTGGGCCACGGCCGTGCCGGACTACGAGGGCGACATCGCGACCTACCGCCTCTACGTGGTCAACCACGAGGTCGGTCACGCCCTGGGCAACGGGCACGAGTCCTGCCCGGGAACCGGCCAGGTGGCCCCCGTGATGCAGCAGCAGACCCTCGGCCTCGACGGTTGCGTCAAGAACGCGTGGCCCTACCCGTAGGTCGCTCGGCGGAAGGTCGGGGACGGGGTGACGACGGGAATCCCTCTGCGTGCCACGCTGTTATCCGGACGAACGCCGGCTCCCCGTGGGCCGCAGCCGGATCACAAGAGGAGCAACCCGTGTCCCTGCCACCCCTGGTGGAGCCCGCCGCCGACCTCTCGATCGACGAGGTCCGCCGCTACAGCCGCCACCTGATCATCCCCGACGTCGGGATGGACGGGCAGAAGCGGCTGAAGAACGCCAAGGTGCTCGCCGTCGGCGCCGGCGGGCTCGGCTCGCCCGTCCTCATGTACCTCGCCGCGGCCGGGGTCGGCACGCTCGGCATCGTCGAGTTCGACACCGTCGACGAGTCCAACCTGCAGCGCCAGATCATCCACGGTCAGTCCGACGTGGGCCGGTCGAAGGCCGAGAGCGCGCGGGACTCCATCAAGGAGATCAACCCGCTGGTCGACGTCCGGCTGCACGAGACGCGGCTGGACAGCGAGAACGTGATGGAGATCTTCGCCGACTACGACCTCATCGTCGACGGCACCGACAACTTCGCCACGCGCTACCTGGTCAACGACGCGTGCGTGCTGCTGAACAAGCCCTACGTCTGGGGCTCGATCTACCGCTTCGACGGTCAGGTCTCGGTCTTCTGGAACGAGCACGGGCCGAACTACCGAGACCTGTACCCGGTCCCCCCGCCGCCCGGCATGGTGCCCTCCTGCGCGGAGGGCGGCGTCCTCGGCGTCCTCTGCGCCACCGTCGGCGCCATCCAGGCCCCCGAGGCGGTCAAGCTGATCACCGGGATCGGCGACACGCTGCTCGGCCGGCTGATGGTCTACGACGCCCTGGAGATGACCTTCCGCACGATCAAGGTGCGCAAGGACCCCGAGGGGGAGCCGATCACCGACCTCATCGACTACGACGCCTTCTGCGGCGTCGTCTCGGTCGAGGCCCAGGAGGCCGCCGCCGGATCGACGATCACCGTCGACGAGCTCAAGGAAATGATGGACGCCGGCAAGGACTTCCAGCTGATCGATGTCCGGGAGCCCAACGAGTACGAGATCGTCTCGATCCCGGGCGCGAGGCTT
>JAOPUS010000349.1 GCA_025963345.1 Blastococcus sp.
ACCCGCGGCGGTTGGACACCGGGTGCCACCACGGGCAGCGGCAGCCCGCTGCACGACGTCTACCTGCAGGCCACCACCGCCACCTTCGCGGCGATCGTGGCCTGCCAGATCGGCACCGCCTTCGCCGCCCGGACCCAGCACAGCTCGTTGCGGGCCATCGGCCTGTGGACCAACCCGCTGCTGCTGGCCGGCATCGCCTTCGAGCTGGTGTTCGCGGCCGCGGTCATCTACCTGCCGCCAGTGCAGACGGTCTTCGGCACCGCAGCCCTGCCGGGCTGGGTCATCGCCCTGCTCATCCCCATGCCGCTGCTGGTGTGGGGGCTCGACGAGACCTATCGCGCCCTCCGCCGCCGGTCCGCCGCTGATGTGTGATCACGCCCCCGTCACCCGCCTGGGAACCGGCCGTCCCCCTGCGCATCGTCGTGATCGCTTCGCCGAACTTCACGGTGCGGCCGCAGGGCTACGGCGGGGTGGGGAAGATGAGCGCGGACCTGGTTGCCTAGGCGGGGCCACCGGCCGGGCTGGGACAGAGTGGCGGGCTGCCCGTCCCCGGCGCCGGGCGCCGGTCGGCCTGGTGCAGCGCTGACCCGACGGCGATCGGGCGGGTAGCGCAGCGGTCGATCAGTCGTGGGTCTTGCCGCGCCGAATCGGAACGGTATGTGTGCGCCTCACCGCGCGCCCTGGCTGCTGCCGGCTCAGGTCGCGGGCCCGGCCGACGAGGATGGTTCGTCTGCTCGCTGCATGATGCGACGCAGGTCGGCCGCGAAGCGGGTAGCGGGTGCACCATCGACGACGTTGTGGTCGATGCTGACGGTGACGTCGAGCAACTCGATCGTCTCGATGTGCCCGTCGACCTCGACGGGACAGGCACTGATCCCGCCGACAACGATGGCGAGGGATGCCAGGCTGGGCGGAGCGATGGCGAAGCCGCCGCCGGCGGCGAACATGCCCAGTGCGGTCACCTGCACCGTGCCGATTGCGTCGTGCACACGGCGGGAACGGCTCATTACGGCGTACATCACTCGGTACACGCCCGGGAGTCGTCCCAGCGTGGGGGCCAGCGTGTCGAGCAGTCGCCCGTTGCCGGTGCTGGAGGGGTGGGCCTTGGCGGCCCGGATCTCGACGCTGATCTCCGCGACGCTACGGATGTCGGCGTCACGAATGACGTGGACGAGCCCGAATGGTCCGTGGTCGGTCGGCACCTCGATCAGCACCTGAACGTCCACGTGATGGTGCTCGACGAGGCGTCCGCGCCAGTCCCGGTAGGCGTGGACCTGCGGATGGCTGGCGGCTGCCCGGCCCACGCAGGCGACCACGTAGGCGGTCAACGACAGGGGCGGGTCGGTCTCGGCCAGCATCCGACGAGCCGGGGTGAGGTCGACCTGTAGAAGTCCGATCATGGGCACTATCCGCCGACCAGCGCGTAAGGCCGCGGTGACCAGCCGCCGACTCGACGGGAACGGCCGCGAGGTGACGCCGCGCTCCCGCGTTGGCACGACGTCGTGTGCCGAGGACCCCTCCCCGTGGGACCGGGGAGGCGTCTCAGCCGCGCACATGGCCCGATACCCGAAGCAGCGCTCGTCGCAGCAGCGGGGCGGTGAGGAACCGTGGCAGGTGCACGACGACGTCCCGTACCTGTCGAGCCAGATCGGCCGACGTCGGCGGGGACGGCGCCCACGGCTCCGTCGTCGTCGGGGTGTGCGAGCCGGTGGTGGGGTCGGTGCGAATCCGGATCAAGGGAGCCACCGCGCGGCCCCGCGCCCCCGCCGGCCCAAGCGGAACCAGGCCAGCGGCCCGACGACGTTGACGGCGATCACCGCCGCCCACGTCGTCCGGCTGCCGTTCACCTCCGCTGGCGTTCGCCTCGCCAGGTCGGCCCAGGCGGTAGCGGCCAGCGAGAGCTGAACCGCGGCCGCGACGAACACGGCAGTCTGCTGGCGCCGGCTGAGGTCAGCCCACCGTCGTCGTCGCACGGACACTCCTCGGTCAGCGCTGGTGGTCGGGAGTGAGGACCAGCACCGGTGCCGCGTCCTCGACGGGTAGGCGGGGGTACCGCTGCCGATAGGCGTCGACCGCCAGCTCGCGCTCGGCGGTCCGCGGTTCCAGGAGCCGGGCCCGACAGTCACGGCGCCCACCGGCCACGGTCACGGTCACGGGTCGGTCGTCGCCGGCGAAGTTCCGCCACCAGGTCTTTGTGTCCGGCTGCCCGGCGACCACCACGAAGCGGTCGTTCAGCACGGCGTACATGGCCGGCAGCTGCCGGCGCACGGCCGAGCGCCGGCCGGTGTACGCCAGGAGCAACACCGATCCAGACAGCAGCCGGTGGGCGGGCGAGCAGAGCAGGCCACGGACGACCGGGTTCACGACATGGGCACGGAGCGTCGCAGCGAGCGTCCGTCCCCGTCGGATGTCAGCGTCCATGGGCCCACCGTTGACGACGAGGGGCGTCCAGGGCAGAGGCAGCGGACCCCTTATGCGGGGTCCCAGGTCCCTGCTCTCCGGGTCGGCGAACTGCGCGATCTGCTCCTCGGCTCCGTCGCCTCGCCCGCGCACGCGGAGCCGCTGCCCAGTCCTGATCGTCCATCCCCGGCAGGACGTCTCGAGGGGCAGCGGACTTCTTGGTCGGCCGGCTCAGAACCGGAAGACGACGCGAGCGGGGACGTGTCCGGACAGGACGTCAGCCATCGCCTCGTTGACCTCGTCGAGTTTCCGGTCCACCGAGATCACCCTGGTGCGACCGGCCGCGTGCAGGGCGAAGACGTCGGCCAGGTCGTTGCGAGTGCCGACGATCGAGCCGATCACCGACTTGCCGGAGAGCACCATGTCGAAGATGGGCAGAGCCATCGTCCCGTCGGCCGGCAGGGCCACGCACACCAGCCGGCCACCCCGGCGCAGTGACCGGTAGGCCTGGTCGAACGACTGCGGCGAGGCCGCCAGGGCGACCGCCACGTCGGCCCCGCCCAGCGCCTGGATCGCCTGGACCGGGTCAGTCGTCGCTGCGTTCACCACCTCGTCGGCGCCGAGCTGACGCGCCATCGCCAGCTTGTCGTCCTGGACGTCGACGGCGACGACGAAGCCGCCCGCGATCCGGGCGTACTGCAGCGCCAGGTGGCCCAAACCGCCGACGCCGAACACGGCGACCGTCTCGGCCGGGGCCACGCGGGCAACCTTGATGGCCTTGTAGGTGGTCACGCCTGCGCAGGTCAGCGGAGCGGCGTCCAGACTGGACACCGCGTCGGGCACCGAAGTGGCGAAGGCGGCGGCCACGACGGCGTACTCCGCGAAGGTGCCATCGACGGAGTACCCGGAGTTCACCTGCTCCTCGCAGAGGGTCTCCCAGCCGCCGATGCAGTGACGACACGCTCCGCAGGCGGAACCCAGCCAGGCGATCGCCACCCGCTCACCTGCGGCGCGGGCGGTCACGCCCTCGCCCAGTTCCTCGATGACGCCGACGCCCTCGTGTCCGGGGACGAACGGCGGAGCGGGCTTCACCGGCCAGTCGCCGTGCGCCGCGTGGATGTCGGTGTGGCAGAGCCCGCTGGTCTCCATCCGCACGAGCACCTGACCGGGCCCGGGCCGGGGGACCGGGATGTCCAGGATCTGGAGCGGGGCACCGAGCTCGGTGACGACGGCGGCCTTCATGGCTGATCTCCGATCAGGGACGTGCGCGGAATGCGGTGTCGGTATCGAGCTTCTCCGGTCGAGGCTGACGTCAGCAGGGGATGACGTCACTCGAGGACGGGCCCGACGACCCCGGTCAGCGGCCGAGGGCCCTGGGTCACGGGGACCTGCGACCGCCGCCGGGGGTGGATCACTCGGTGGTGACGGCCCGCAGGACGTCGACCCGGCTGGCACGCCGCGCCGGGCCGATGGCGGCGAGCACTCCCACCAGCGCCGCGATCACCAGGTAGACGGTGAGCGTTACTGTCGGGACGGCCAGCCGGGTCACGCCCTGGTCCAGCAGCGCACGGCTGAGCGCGATGCCGGAGACGGTGCCCAACGCGATGCCGGTGACCGCCCCGAGCAGGGACATCAGCACCGACTCCCGGCGGACCAGCGTCCGGATCTGACTCCTGGTCGCGCCCACGGCCCGCAGCAGGCCCAGCTCCCGGGTCCGCTCCACGACCGACAGCACCAGGGTGTTGACGATGCCGAGCACCGCGACGACGACGGCGAGCAGCAGCAGCGCGGTGACCAGTCCGAGCATCTGGTCGACCGAGGCCTGAGCGTCTGCTGTCAGTTGTGCGGGATCGCTGATCGTGACGTTCGGGTACTCCGTCAGCGCCTGGGTGAGGCTGCGCTCGACGGCCGCCGGGCTGGCGCCGTCGTGGATGGTCACCAGTACGGAGCCGTCCAGTCGGGACGTCACGTTTGCCTCGAAGTCCACCATGTGGATCAGGTAGTCGGTCTCGAGGAGCGTGTCGTTGGAGAAGACGCCCGCCAGGGTCACCGTGTGGGTGCCGGTCTCGGGGAAGGTGATACTCACGCTGTCACCGACGGTGAGGCCGAGCGCCTCGGCGGTCACGCTGCGCAGCAGCATGGTTCCGGGCTGGAACGCTGCCAGGCTGCCGTCCCCCAGTCCGAGGTCGACGACCTGGTCGAGCCCGGCCGGGTCCACTCCGACGACGATCATGCTGTCGCCCTGCACCAGCGCACCGGTGTACCGGAGCTCCTCGACGGTGTCGACGTCCTCGAGGCCGCGGACCAGGTCGGCCGCTGCCGGGCTGACTCCGAGGCCGGCCCCGGCTGCTTGGAGAGCGAAGTCGGAGCGGTTCCCCCCGGTGACCGAGTCGGCCACGGACGCCTTCATCGAGGACGCGGTGACCGCCACTGCGCAGACGACAGTGAGTCCGATGGTCAGGGCCAGCGCTGTGGCTGCCGCCCGTCGGGGAGCGCGGGCGATGTTCCGGGACGCCATCCGCCACCCGCCGCCGGGCCGCCCGTGGTCGGCCAGCCGGGCCATGCCTTCGGCCAGCGACGGACCGGCGGTGATGAGTCCCGCGAACGCGATCAGCGTGGCCACCGCTGTGAGTGCGGGCTGACTGCCCACCACGGCGCAGGTGATCAGCCCAGCCGTACCCGCGGCCAGCACCACCCACCCAGCGATCCGGCGCCTGCTGCCGACCCCGGCCGCTGTCGGAGCGGCTTCGTGCAGCGCCTCGATCGGGGCCAGGCGTGAGGCGGCCCATGCCGGGACGAACGCTGCGACCATGGTGACGACGACGCCCACGAGCAGCGCTGCGACGATTGTCCGGGGCTCGATCGCCGCAGACGTGGTGGGCACCTCGATGCCGATGAGCTTCAGCAGGCTGCGGATGCCTACGGCGAGCCCCACCCCGGCGAGCAGGCCGACGCCCGCTGACACCAGCCCGATGAGTCCGGCCTCGGCCATGATCCCGGTGAGCACCTGACGCCGCGTGGCGCCGACCGCTCGGAGCAGTGCCACCTCGCGTCGGCGCTGGGCTACCAGCACGCTGAAGGTGTTCCAGATGACGAAGGATCCGACCAGGACCGAGACCGCAGCGAAGATCAGCAGCACCTGGCTGAACACGGCCGTTCCCTCGCTCACGGCGGTCGAGTTCTCTTCGACCACCTGCTGACCGGTGACCGCCTCGACGTCGGCGGGCAACACAGCTGCGATGTCGGCGCGCAGCTGGGCTGCGGTCACGCCGTCGTCGGCTCGGACGCCGATCTCGTCGACCACCCCCACCTTCCCCAGCAGCTGCTGGGCGGTCGGCAGGTCGAACCCGGCGACGGTGGCGCCGGCCAGGCTGTCGGTCGTGCCGAAGCCCACGATGCCGACAAGGGTGAAGGTGTCGCTGCTGTCTTGGAACACGATGTCGACGGAGTTCCCGATCTGGTACCCGACCTTTGCGGCCGAGCCGGCGTCGATCGCCACCTCGTCGGGTCCGGTAGGAGCGCGTCCGTCCCGGAACCCGACCGCGCCGGCGAGCTGCTCGTCACCGCCGACGTTCGTGCCCAGAGTGGGGGCACCCCCGGGCTGGATGGGCTTCCCGTTCTGGTCCAGGATGAGTGCGAACCCGGTCACTCCGCCCTCAGCGGCGGCCACCCCGGGCACCCGCTGGACGTCGGCTACCAGGGCCTGGTCGAACGGCCGCAGCTGCGCTGAGGTGTCCGCACCGGTGGCGTAGGCCGACTGCCCTCGGACGACGACGTCCGTTCCCGAGGTCAGCCCGGCGAACAGCTGGTCGAAGGCCCTGCTCATCGTGTCCGAGAGCACGAAGGTGCCCGAGACGAAGGCGACCCCGACGGTGACGGCGGCGACGGTGAGGAACAGCCGGAGCTTGTTCGCCACGACGTTGCGCAGCGAGACCTTCAGCACGTCAGTCGCCCAGCCGCTTCATGGTCTCGAGAACGGAGTCGCGGGTGGGGCCCGCCAGTTCCTCGACGACCGCGCCGTCGACGAGGAAGACCACCCGGTCGGCGTACGCGGCCGCCACCGGGTCGTGGGTGACCATGACGACCGTCTGGCCGAGGCCGTCCACGACCGAGCGCAGGAAGCGCAGCAGCTCCGCTGAGGCCTTCGAGTCCAAGGCGCCGGTGGGCTCGTCGGCGAACACCACTTCCGGCCGGGAGACCAGCGCCCGGGCCACCGCTACTCGCTGCTGCTGGCCGCCGGAGAGCTGGGCGGGCCGGTGGGTGAGCCGCTCCTGCATGCCCAGGGTGGAGACGACGGTGTCGAACCATGCGCGATCGACCGGCCGGCCCGCCAGGTCGGCGGGCAAGGTGATGTTCTCCTCGGCGGTCAGCGTCGGGAGCAGGTTGAACGCCTGGAAGACGAAGCCGAGGCGGTCTCTGCGGAGCACGGTCAGCTCCCGGTCGGAGAGGGTGGCCAGGTCGGTGTCGCCGATGAATGCCTGGCCCGACGTCAGGGTGTCGAGGCCGGCCATGCAATGCATCAGCGTGGACTTGCCCGAGCCGGACGGGCCCATGATCGCGGTGAACTC
>JAOPUS010000354.1 GCA_025963345.1 Blastococcus sp.
CTCCGCAGGAGTTCTGGACCGCACGGAAGGAGCGGCGCCCTTAAGTTACCCGCCGGTAACAGAGGAGGCCAGCCCGGCAAGCGGCTCCGCGACGATCGCGGCCTCGCCGGACAGCGCCCCGGGGCGGAGGACGAAGCCCACCCACAGCGCGGTGACCTCGAGGTCCCTGCTGCGCAGTCCGAGGTGGTCCGGATTCAGCTCCGCAGCGGCCGGGCCCGACACGCGCAGCGGGCGGGATCGTCGCGTGACGACGCGCCGGTCGGGTGGTCGCTCGCGTCCCAGTCGGTTACGGGGCGGGCGAGGCCCGGAGAATGCTCCGCCCTCGGTCTGGTGACCGGTGCCGAGTGGCGCCGACGGCCGACCGGAGCAGCAGATCCCGACGGAACGGGGCGAGCGATGGCACCGGGGATGCGGCGCACACGCAGCATCGGGCCGATCGGGACCGCCGGGCCGGATCCTGCGTGGGTCCGGCAGTGAGCCCCGAAGTCGAGGCGGTCGGCCGGCACGTCGTCACCGTGCTCACCGTGCTCGAACGGCTCGACGCGGCACTGTCCGCGGCCGTGGACGGCCGGGAGCCTTCCGGGCGGACCGCTCCGCGACCGCTGCTCGACCCGGACGAGCAGCCGGCCGACTCCCGGTTCCGGCATCTCGCGGACGTCTACCGGCTGTCCCCGGTCGAGTTGGACCTGTTCCTCCTCGCGATGGCACCCCAGCTCGACGCCCGGTACGGGGAGCTCTTCGGCTGCCTGCACGGGGATCCGGCCCGGCATCGCCCCACCGTCTCCTTGGCACTTGACCTGCTGGGCCTGACGCCGGCCCAGCGGCTGGTGACCCGGCACGTGCTGACGCCGACATCGCGGCTCGTGGCCGCCGGGCTGGTGCGGTTGCACGAACCGTCGGGGCTGCCCGGTTGTCCACTGCCCGACCGTGAGCTGTCGGTCGACGACCGGCTGGCCGCCTATGTCACCGGCCACGACGGCGTGGACGCCGCGCTGTCCGAGGTGGCCGACGTCGTGCGGATCGGCCCGACCGGACCCGGGATCGACCGGCTCGTGCTCGCCGACGAGGTCAGCGAGCAGCTTGCGTCCCTCCAGCGCCGGCCCCGCCGGCTGTGTCTGCTGCGGGGGCCCGAGGGTTCCGGCCGCCAAGGGGCCGCCGAGGTCCTGGCGCAGGCCTGGGGCGTCACCGCACTGCTGCGTGTGCAGACCGATCGGCTGCCCCTCGAGGACCCGGCGCGGTTCGCCGCCCTGGTGCAGGCGGTGGGCCGGGAGGCGCGGTTGCAGCGCGCGGCCACCTTCTGGGAGCGGTTCGACGTGCTCCTGGAGGAGCCGCGCGAGCCGCTGCGGGACCTGGTGCAGGCGGTGCTGGCGGGCCAGCCGCACGCATTCGTCAGCGCGTCCGGGGACTGGCCGTCCCGGAACCGTCCGGCGCTGGCCGAGGTCGTGCTGACGCCCAGCACGGCGGGGCAGCGCGTCGATCTGTGGCAGCGCCGGCTCGACTCCTCCGGCCCGGAGGGCACGACGTCGGAGGGCCTGACAGCGGAGGACGTCGCAGCGCTCGCCGCAGCGTTCCGGCTCGGTCCGAGGGCGATCGGTGACGCGGTCGCCGAGGCGCGGAACTCGGGCGCCCCGGTCACCGCCGCGGCCCTGGCGGCGGCCGCCCGCCACCAGGGCTCCGCAGCACTGGCGCGAGAAGGGCAGCGGGTGGAGCAGCCCTACGGCTGGAACGACCTCGTGCTGCCGCCGGACCGGCTGCAGCGGTTGCACGCGTTAGGGGATCGGATCCGCTTCCGGGCCACGGTGTACGACCAGTGGGGCTTCGCGGCGACGGTCGGCTCGGCGCGCGGCACGGCGGCCCTCTTCACCGGTCCGTCCGGCACCGGCAAGACCATGGCCGCAGGTATCCTGGCCGGCTCGCTCGGCCTCGAGCTGTACCGGGTCGACCTGGCCGGCGTCGTCAGCAAGTACATCGGGGAGACCGAGAAGAACCTCGCCCGCGTCTTCGCCGCCGCCGAGGCGACCAGCACTGTGCTCTTCTTCGACGAGGCGGACGCGTTGTTCGGCAAGCGCACCGAGGTGCGCGACGCCCACGACCGCTACGCCAACGTCGAGGTCTCCTACCTGCTGCAGCGGATCGAGGACCACGACGGCGTCGTCGTCCTGGCCACCAACCTGCGCAAGAACATCGACGATGCGTTCCTGCGACGGCTCCAGTTCGTCGTCGAGTTCCCCCTTCCCGACCGCGACCACCGCCGGCTGATCTGGCAGCGGGTGTTCCCGGCCGCCGCGCCGCGCGACCCGGCCCTGGACCTGGACCTGCTGGCCGAGCGCTTCGAGCTCTCCGGCGGCAGCATCCGCAACGTCGCGGTGGAGGCGGCTTTCGCCGCAGCCGTGTCCGGTCGTCCGATCGGCCCGGACCACGTGTCGACGGCGCTACGGCACGAGCACCTCAAGCTCGGCCGGGTCACTCCGGACCGGTCTTTCTCCGAGCCGGCTGCCCCCACCCCCCTCAGAAGGAGCGCGGGATGACCAGTCCATTCCGGACGACGGCGCCCCTCCGCCCGCAGTCGACTCCTGCCGCCGTGCCCCTGGCCGGGGCGCCCCGGCAGGACGCCCGGCCGCTCCCGGACGCCGTCCGAGCCCGGATGGAGACGGCCTTCGGGGCGGACTTCTCCGCCGTCCGGATCCGGCGGGACGACGCCGCGGCCGCCAACGGCCTGGCCGCCTTCACCCGTGGGGAGTCGGTGGCCGTCCACCCCCGCCTCGAGCATCCGCACAGCCCCGAGGGGCTCGAGGTCATCGGACACGAACTCGCGCACGTACTTCAGCAGCGCGCCGGCCGGGTGCCCGGCACCGGCCTGACCGAGGACCCTGCGCTGGAGGCCGAGGCCGACGCGGCTGGACGCCGTGCCGCCCGCGGGGAGCCAGCTGGTCTCGCCGTCGCGGACGGCGGCGCGGGCGCGACGAGCGCTGCGGAAACGGCGTCGACGGCGCCGACCCAACCGGACGGGCTGGCCGGGGGCTTGAAGAAGCTGTTCGGGCGGTCGACCGCCCCGGCGCAGCAGGCCGCAGCGCCGGTTCCCGCGCCGAGTCAGCCGCAGCAGGCGCCGGTACCTCCCGGAACCCTGGACGTCGCGGCGATCGAGGAACAGCTGCAGGACATGTTCGCGCGGGCGCGGGGACTGCAAGAAGCCTTCAACGCTCCCGGCGTCGAAGACGCTCGACCGATAGCTGCCCAGCTCGACAAGGTGCTGCGGATCATCGGGGCGCTGTCCGATGCGCGTCAGCAGGCCCGCCGGCCCGCGCCTCCTCCGCCACCGTCGTCCGGCGAGGGTCGGACCCCACCTTCGTCCGGTGAGGGGCGGCCCGGGCCCGGAGCGATCTCCGCGGCGCCGCCCGAGACCTCGAACTACGCCATGACCCCGCCCTGGGCCGCCCAAGCGGACATCTACATGCGCAGCCCGGTCCTACCGGAGGAGGAACCGGCACCTCCACGACCTCCGCAGGGCCGGCCACCGGTGCCCACGCCCTTCATCCCTTCCTACCGACGCCGGAAGTGAGCTGTCATGGCCGGCCGTATGGAGATGCCGTCGCGCGGCAGTGTGGCGCCGGTTCGCTCCTCCGTTTCGTCGCGGATGGCGATACCGGCAATCGAGCGCTCCGCCGAAGGACCGGGGCGGCAGTCGGGTGAGGTGGCCCGGCAACTGCAGGCGCTGTCGCCAGAGGTGCGATCGCACCTGCTGACAGCACCCCAGCGCCACCGCGGTAACCGGGGGGTGGAGGGGATGCCCCAAGGCCGACCGCTACCGGACGCCGTCCGGACGCGGATGCAGGCGGCCTTCGGTGCCGACTTCTCCGGCGTCACCGTCCGGCAGGACGACGAGGCCGCGGCGATGGACGCCGAGGCGTTCACCCGTGGCGAGGGGATCGCCTTTGCCCCCGGGGTGTACGACCCGCACAGCTCCGAGGGACTCGAGGTCATCGGCCACGAGCTGGCCCACGTGCTGCAGCAGCGGGCGGGCCGGGTGCACGGCGCCGGGGTCTCGGATGATCCCGTGCTGGAGGCGGAGGCGGACCAGGCCGGCCACCGAGCGGCCCGCGGCCGGCCCGCGTGGACCGAGGCCGGCGCCCGGGGCGGGGACATCGCCCCCGCGCCTGCCGAGGCGGCCGCGGTGCCCGGGACCGGTGTCGCGCAGCGGAAGGACGGCGACAAGG
Organism: Blastococcus sp.; assembly: GCA_025963345.1. Classification (GTDB taxonomy): domain Bacteria; phylum Actinomycetota; class Actinomycetes; order Mycobacteriales; family Geodermatophilaceae; genus Blastococcus_B. The sequence goes on from JAOPUS010000354.1 coordinate 4,215, forward strand.
ACAATGTCCGCCGGCTGCAGCAGATGTTCGGCGGACAAGCCAACCCACCCGCGCCGGCCAACCCACCCGCGCGGGTGGCGCCACCCCAGGCGCCACCCCAGGCGCGGCCCCCGGCGGTGGCCGGGCCCCCGCCGGCCGCCGTCTACGCCAACGCCCAGGGCGCTCAGCCGGCACCGCCGCAGCCGGCACCGCAGCCCGCACGGCCCCCGGCGGTGGCCGGGCCCCCGCCGGCCGCCGTCTATGCCAACGCCCAGGGCGCTCAGCCGGCTCCGCCCCAGCCGGCACCGCCTCAGCCGGCACCGCCTCCAGCCCCGGCTCAACAGAACTACGGCCCGGCCTTCGTCGCCGTCTTCGATCCAGAGCTCCGCAGCGAACTCCAATGGGCCATCGACCGGTTCGAGTCCGTGGCGAAGGGCCAGATCGATCGTGGGCGCTGGACTGCGGACGTGGCCGAGCGGCTACGCGACCGGTTCCGGAGCCAGCTCGCGGGCATCGCCCGTGAGGCGGAGAAACGGTTGTCCGTCACCCGTAGGCAGACCGGCAGAGAGCTCGCCGACCTGCTCAAGCGCTTCGACCCTGCGAGCCGATGATGCTCGACGACCTGGACCGCACGCTGCGCGCCGTCATCGGTGCGCTGGTGACCGACCTGCCGGCCGACCATCTGCACTTCGAGCCGCCCGACGCCGACTTCACGCCGGTCGTACCGGCGGTCAACCTGTTCCTCTACGACGTCCGAGAGAACCGCCAGCTGCGCAGCAACGACTGGGACCTCGACCGGCCCGGCAACGGCCAGGTGACCAGGCGCCGCGCGCCCCGCCGGGTCGACTGCTCCTATCTGATCACCGCCTGGGCCGGCGACCCGCTCAGCGAGCACCTGCTGCTCGGGCGGGTACTCCGCGCGCTGCTGGGCTCGCCGGTCATCGCCGGTGACGCCCCCCAGGGCGAGCTCGCCGGCCAGCAGCTGCCGACCAGCCTGCTGCAGCCGACCCTCCTGCAGGGCATCGGCGAGTTCTGGCAGGCGATGGGCAACAAGCCGCGCGCCGCCGTCCATCTCACGGTCACCGTGGCCATCGACACCGCTACGCCCTCGACCGTCCCCGAGGTGCGTGAACCGACGATCCGCATCGTCTCCAAGGAGCCCTGACCATGCCTCAATACTTCGCTCCCGGCGTCTACGTCGAGGAGGTCACCTCGGGGATCAAGCCCATCTCCGGCGTCGGCACCAGCACCGCCGGCTTCATCGGAGCCGTGGCCGACGACGTGACGATGCCCCTCCGGCCCGGTCAGGTGGACGCGCACTACGCGGTGGCCGCGGAGCACGAGGCGCGCCTGACCACCAGCTGGGAGGCGTTCACCCAGGCCTTCGGCGACCTCCAGTTCGGCAACCTCGTGCTGGCCCACGCGGTCTACGGGTTCTTCAACAACGGCGGCAGCCGGTGCTGGGTGACGCGCGTTGCGGCGCCGGCGCCGAGCGGCGACCACCCCGATGCGCCCGACATCGACGCCGTGGCCGCCTCGTCGGTGACGGCGGCGCTGGACACCTTCAAGTCCATCGACGAGATCGCCATCGTCGCGGTGCCCGGAGCCACCTCCGATGCCACGCAGAACGCGGTGCTCGACCACTGCGAGAACCAGCACCTCCAGGACCGCTTCGCGGTCCTGGACGGGCGTCACACCACCGAGGCCACCCGCGCTGCCGTACAGGGCGGCACGCGGAACTCCAGCTACGGCGCGATCTACCACCCGTGGCTGCGGGTCTACGACCCCGTGTCCAACGGCTCGCTCACCGTGCCACCCAGCGGGCACGTCGCCGGTGTCTTCGCCCGGGTCGACACCGAACGCGGGGTGCACAAGGCCCCCGCGAACGAGGTGATCCGGGGCGCCCTCGACGTGGCGACCCTGGTCAGCCGTGAAGACCAGGCGGGTCTCAACCCCGAGGACATCAACGTGATCCGCCGCTTCGGCGCCAACGTGACGATCTTCGGGGCCCGCACGCTGGGTGGAAAGGAGGACCCCGAGTGGCGGTACGTGAGCGTGCGGCGGCTCTTCCTGTTCCTGCGGGACTCGATCAACGCAGGAGTGCAGTGGACGGTGTTCGAGCCCAACGACGCGGCGCTGTGGGGCAAGCTGCGCCGCAACGTCGGCGCGTTCCTGATCAACGTCTGGCGGTCCGGGGCGCTGGTGGGAGCCACGCCTGTGCAGGCGTTCTACGTCCGCTGCGACGAGACGCTGAACCCGCCGGAGGTACAGGCGCTCGGACAGGTGGTCGTCGAGATCGGGGTCGCGGTGGTCCGACCGGCCGAGTTCGTGATCTTCCGCATCAGCCAGTGGGCCGGCCCCGCGGCGGCCGCATGAGCGCCGGCCCTTTCCCCGCGCCCGGTGTCACGCGGCCGCTGCCCGGGATCTCCCAGGACGTCGTCCTTCCGGAGCAGCGTCCGGCCGAGCTGCCGACCGGCGTGTGCGCTCTGCTCGGCGTCGCCGGGCGTGGTCCCCGCTACGCGGCCGTGCCGCTGCGGCGGGCGGACGAGTTCGCCGCCGTGTTCGGGCCCCCTTCGGACGGCAGCCACCTCGCCGCAGCGGTCGAGGGTTTCTTCAGCTGCGGCGGAGCATCCTGCTACGCCGTCCGGGTGGACCCGGCCGACTCCGACTGGCTGACCCGCGGGCTCGCCGCGCTGGCGCGGTTGGAGGACGTCGACCTGGTCGCCGTCCCGGACCTCGCAGCAGCCGCTCCCGGTCGCCGACTCGAGCTGCAGAAGGCCCTGCTCGAGGACTGCGAACGCAGCGGCGCCCGGTTCGCCGTCCTGGACTCCCTCCCCGGGGCGAGCGCACCGGACGTGATTGCCCAGCGGGACGGCCTGCAGAGCCGGTTCGGCGCGCTGTACTTCCCCTGGGTGCGCCTCTCCGACGGGCAGGTCGTACCGCCCAGTGGTCACGTGGCCGGGGCCTACGCGGCCGGCGACGCCGCCCGTGGAGTGGGTGCGGCCCCTGCCAACCTGGAACTGGCCGGGGTCTTCGACCTCGTGCCCCCGCCGACGCCGTCGGAGCTGGCTGACCTGAGTGCCGCCGCGGTGAACCCGTTGCGCAGCCTGCCCGGGCGGGGCATCCGTGTCTGGGGCGCTCGCACGCTGGCCGGACCCGACCAGCCGGAGTGGACGGCGATCGGTGTCTGCCGGCTCTTCCTCTCCCTGGCCCGCTGGCTGTCCGCGACGGCCCCCGCCCTCACCTTCGAGCCGAACGACCTGGCGCTCTGGATCCGGGTCCGCCGTCAGCTGACCGACCGCCTCTGGCGGCTGTGGCGTGAGGGAAGCCTGGCCGGCGCAACACCCGACACCGCGTTCTACGTGCGGTGCGACGCCGGCACCAATCCTCCCGAGGTCCGCGATGCGGGTCTCGTCATCACCGAGATAGGGCTGGCGCCGAGCGTGCCGGCCGAGTTCGTCGTCGTCCGGCTCGTCCAGCAGGACGGGCGCACCACCTTCGCCTGAACAGACCCGCTGACCCACCCGGGCAGCCGAACAGGGAGGCCGACGCCGTGGCCGCTGGAGATCGCACCGATCCGTACCGCTCCTACAACTTCCTGGTCGAGATCGACGGGATCACCCGCGCCGGCTTCCGGGACTGCTCGGGCCTGGACTCCAGCTCGCCGGCCATCGAGTACCGGGAGGGCAACGACCGGCAACTGTCCACCCGCAAGCTTCCGGGGCTGGTCAACTTCCCGAACATCAGCCTGAGCCGCGGCATCACCGACGATCCCGAGCTGTGGGAGTGGCGGCTGCAGGCGGCTCAGGGCACCGTGTCGCGGCGCAACGGGTCGATCGTGCTGCTGAACGACGCGGGTGAGGAGAGACTTCGCTGGAACTTCCGCGAGGGCTGGCCGACCCACTGGAGCGGTCCGACGTTCGACGCCACCGGGAGCGACGTGGCGATCGAGGCACTCGAGATAGCCCACGAGGGGCTGACCCGTGGCTGACGGTGCTCCGGCCGCGCCGTTCCCCGGGAGGCCGAGCGTCCAGGCACCGACCACCGAGACGGCGTTCACGCTGCCGCTGGGATACCGCGATCCCGACGGCGTCCTGCACGGTGACGGCACGATGCGGCTGGCCACCGCCTTCGACGAGATCGCCCCGCTGAAGGACCCGCGCGTGCAGGCCAATCCCGGCTATCTGGTGGTCATCCTGCTGTCCCGGGTGATCACCCGCCTGGGGACGCTCCCGGATCTCACCCCGCGCATCGTCGAGGGGTTCTTCGCCGCCGACCTGGCGTACCTCCAGGAGCTGTACAACCGGCTCAACGATCCCGGCGGCGGACGCCTGCTCGTGGCCTGCCCGCACTGCAGCGGCGAGTTCGAGGTGGACACGGGGAGCTCGGGGGAATGAGGCGCTACCCCTCGCAGCGGCTCCGGGAGGAGGTGGCGTTCGTGGCTCATCACCTGCACTGGTCCTACCGGGAGCTGATGAGCATGGAGCACGGCGAGCGTCTGGTGTGGGTGGCCCAGGCCGCGCGGCTGGCCGGCCCGGACGGCGCGCCGAACGCGGCCCTGGACGACGGCCGGTGGAGGTGAGCGGCGGATGACGGCTCCGGGCGCACGGCGCGATCCCTACGCGGGGCTGCGGTTCCGCATCCAGCTGGAGGGACTGGAGGTCGGCGGCTTCAGCGAGGTGACCGGTCTCGAGGCGGTCGTGGAGACGACGACCTACCGGGAAGGCGGCGAGAACTCCTTCGAGCACAAGCTCGCCGGGCCGGTGGCATACCCCCGCAACGTGACCCTGCGCCGCGGCCTCACCGACAGCGCCGACTTCTGGGACTGGCTGGACCATGTCGGCCTGGGGCTGGTGATCCGGCGGAACCTCACGATCATGCTGCTGGGCGCCGACGGCGAGCCGGCGCTGCTCTGGGACTGCCGCGCGGCCTTCCCCGTCCGCTGGAGCGGGCCCGAGCTGAACGCGGCCAGCCCGGCGGTGGCGTTCGAGACCCTCGAGTTGGCACACCACGGCATCACGCGTGCCCGCGGCCGCAGCCTCATCGCCTCGACCGTGCGGAAGCTCCTGTGACCGGCCCGACGCCGCCGGCCGCGAACGGGACCTGGGCGGAGGCGCTGGACGCGCGCTTGCTGCGGCGGCTCCTCGGCCGCCGTCCCCGGCTGTCGCCGGCCGTCCGGCGGGGGCTCGACCGGCTGGCCCTGGGGGAGCGGCGGGTGCCGGTGTCGAGGCGCCTGGGCCGTCGCGCCCAGGTGTCGGAGGAAGAACCGGCCGGGCCGGCCCTGACCGTGGTCCACGGGATCGGTCAGACCGCCCACGACCCGTCGCCGGCTCCAGTCGTCGGGCAGCCGGGGCAGCGGGCGGACGGGTATCCGCCGCACTCCCGACCGGAGGCCGGCCATGCGCAGCGGGCGCCTGCACCACCGGGCCCGGAGCCGGCGCCGACGAGCACGGTGCGGCCGCAGGGGGACCGGGGGCCACACCGGCTACCGGTCGTGCCCGCGGGGACGACGGGTCGGGGCGCGGCCGGTGCGGCCGAGTCGTCCAGGCGGGCGACCGCGGGCGCACCGGTCGCCCGCCGAACCGCCGCTCGCGACGGGTACCTGGGAGCGGAGACGCGAGGGCGCGCAGCGGGAGCATCCCAGCCGGTCCGCGCGATCCCCGTGACCCCACCGGCGGGGGCGGGCAGCTCGGTCTCTCCCGCACCACCGCCTCGCGTGCGGCCCGTGCCGCGCGCCCCGGCGCGGTCCGTCGCGTCGCAGGTACAGGCTCCGGGGAGGGGTGCCCGATCACTCCCGGTCGCCGCCCGCGCGGTGGTGCAACCCCGGCCCTCGGCCGCTACCGGCACGACCGGAACGGCGCACCCTGGCCCGGCTCCCGCACCCCTGCCGTGGGCCGGGAGGCCGGGGGGCGGGGCGGTGCGAGCCGGGGCGCCTCCGGCCGCAC
>JAOPUS010000362.1 GCA_025963345.1 Blastococcus sp.
GCTGGACGGCGACGGCGGCCCGGGACTCGGCGTGCAGGTCGCTGGCCCGGTTCCCGTTCACGAGACCGGTGACCGTGGAGCCGATGAGTCCGAGCAGCAGGACTGCGGTGAGCCCGAAGATCCGCGCGCGGATACTGAGGTCGCGGTACCAGTGCGGCGCGACGGTCGCAGGTGCACCCATCGACGGCGTGCGTGGTCCTGTGTTCATGGTGCTCTTTCCTCGTGAGAACGGGTGTCGGTGCGACGGGCACCTCGCCGGCGGTCATCGGTGTGGCACGTGGTGCGCACGAGGAATGCTGCCTGCAGCCGGAACAGATCTCTTAGCGCGAAGATGACGTGTCGCGAATGTGTTCCGTAATAGTTCACCGACCTTCCCGGCGAAGCACACTTGTCGACTTCGGGATGCCGAAATGCAATTTCTCTGGAGAAGCGCAGAGGCGCATGACCGTTATGGTCATACGCCTCTGCGTGCCGGGGGAGCCCCCGTTGGTGCGGCAGGTCAGTAGGTGAACCGGTCCACCGTGGCGCGCAGGTCCGTCGCCATCCGGGACAGTTCGTCCACGGCCACGCGGGTCTGGGTCAGCGCCTCCGTGGTGGACTCCGCGGCCGAGGAGACGCCGGTGATGTTGAGCGCGATCTCTCCGGTGCCCCCGCCCGCCTCCTGGACCGACCGGGACATCTCGCTGGTGGTCGCCGTCTGCTCCTCGATCGCGGCCACCGCGGCCATCTCCGCCGGCCGCCGACACGCGGCGGCAGCGGTGGAGCGGTCAGCCGAGCAGGTCGCCCAGTCGGCGCAGCACGGCGAGCGCTCCGGTGGGGTCGGCGACCCGGTACCGGGCGTCGGTGGCGCCGTCCCCGATCTTGACCGTGAGGTCGTCGGGCCGCAGCGCACGGAAGGCGTCCTCGTCGGTGACGTCGTCCCCGAGGTACATCGCCGCGGCCGCGTCGAGCTCGGCGACGAGCCGCCGCAGCGCCGTGCCCTTGTCGGCGTCGGTGATGGCGACCTCGAGGACGTTCTTGCCCGGCTTCAACGTCAGTGACGAATCGACCAGCGTGCGCACCTCCTCCAGCACCGCAGCGGCCACAGCGCGGTCCTGGACCTGGCGGACGTGCACGGCCACGCTCGCCGGCTTGATCTCGAGACGGGCGCCCGGGGCATCGGTGACGACCGGTGCCAGGACCGCGGCCAGCTCGTCGCGCCGATGTGCCAGTTCCCCGGAGAGGGGGCCGTCGAACTCCTCGCCGTGACTGCCCACCCAGCGGAACGGGCCAGACAGTCCACTGGTCGCCTGCAGGTCGGCCACCCCTCGGCCACTGACGATCGCCACCGTCACGCCGGTCACGCCGGCGAGGCGGGCCAGCGCCTCGGCGACCCCCGGCTCGGGCACGGCCGCCGACGGCTCGTCCCGCAGCCGGGCCAGGACACCGTCGTAGTCGCTCGCGACGAGCAGCGGACGACGGGTGGCGAACTCGGCCAGCGCGGCGTCCAGCTCGGCCGGGACGCCGCTCAGCCCTGGGCTCCGCCGCGGCCCCGCGAGAGCGGCGCCGAGGCCCGGCCGACCTCCCGGTCGGTCGGCTGGCCGTTGGCCTGACCGCGCAGCGCGTCGAAGAACGAGTTCGCCCAGTGCTCGAGATCGTTCCGGACGAGATGGCGGCGCATCGCCCGCATCCGCTTGGCACCCTCGGCCGCGTCCACGCGCAGGGCGCGGATCAGCTGGCTCTTCACCCCGGCGATGTCGTGGGGATTGACCAGGAAGGCCTGCTTGAGCTCCGCGGCCGCGCCGGCGAACTCCGACAGCACGAGCGCCCCGCCGAGGTCACCCCGGGCGGCGACGTACTCCTTCGCCACCAGGTTCATCCCGTCGCGGTACGGGGTCACGAGCATGACGTCGGCCGCCCGGTACAGCGCGGCCAGCTCCTCGCGGGGCATCGACTGGTTGAAGTAGTGCACCGCCGGGCCGGTGGTCGAGCCGAAGACGCCGTTGATGTGTCCGACCTGCTGCTCGATGGTCTCCCGCATGTGCACGTAGTGCTCGACGCGTTCGCGGCTCGGGGTCGCCACCTGCACCAGGACGGTGTCCGGAGCCTCGACCGCGCCGTCCTCGAGGAGCTCCTCGAACGCCGCGAGGCGCACGCCGATCCCCTTGGTGTAGTCCAGCCGGTCGACGCCCAGGATGATCTTCGACGGGTTGCCGAGCTCCTTGCGGATCTCCGCGGCCCGGGCCAGCACCTCGGGGGACCGGGCCAGCTCGTCGAACGCGGCGACGTCGATGGAGATCGGGAAGGCGCGGGCGGCCACCGTCCGGCCGTCGTACTCGACGACCTGGCCGCGGGCCGGCAGGTCGTGCAGCCGGCGGGCGAGCTGGACGAAGTTCGACGCGGCCGCCGGGCGCTGGAAGCCGACCAGGTCGGCGCCGAGCAGCCCCTCGACGATCGCCGACCGCCACGGCAGCTGGGTGAACAGCTCGTACGGCGGGAAGGGGATGTGCAGGAAGAAGCCGATCGTGAGGTCCGGCCGCTGCTGGCGCAGCAGCGCCGGCACCAGTTGCAGCTGGTAGTCGTGCACCCAGACGATGGCGTTCTCGGCGGCGACGGCAGCGGCCCGCTCGGCGAACCGCTTGTTGACCTGCACGTAGGTGTCCCACCAGGCCCGGTGGTACTCCGGCTTCTCGACGACGTCGTGGTAGAGCGGCCACAGCGAGGCGTTCGACATGCCCTCGTAGTAGCGGTCGACCTCTTCCTCCGTCAGCGCTACCGGGATCAGCGACATCCCGCCGGACTCGAAGGGCTCCGGTGCGTCACCGGCCGAGCCGGACCAACCCACCCAGGCGCCACCGCGGCCGGCCACGAACGGCTCCAGAGCCGTGACCAGGCCGCCGGGGCTGCGCTGCCACCGCGTGCTGCCGTCGGGATCGGTCACCTGGTCGACCGGAAGCCGGTTGGCGACGACGACCACAGGACTGTCCGCCACTGCGTGCTGTTCCGTCTTCTCCGCCATACCGTCCACGACCCTACCGACCGGCCGGGATCAGAGCAGCTCGGCCAGCCCGTAACCCGCGGCGGCGGCACCGACACCGAGGACGAGCGTCGCGATCAGATAGGCGACAGCCCGCCCGAGTACCCGTTCGTCCACCAGCCGGACGACGTCGGCGCCGAACGTGGAGAAGGTGGTGAGGGCCCCGCAGAAGCCGACCCCGACCAGGGCGAGCACCCACTCCGGCACGTCGGCCAGGCCGAGGACCGCGCCGAGGGCGGCGCTACCGGCGACGTTGACGACGAGCGTCCCGCGCGCCGGGTCACGGCCGTTCCGGATCGCCCACCGGGACGCGAACAGCCGCAGCGGCGCCCCCACGAGCGCCCCCACGACGACCAGCAGCGGCGTCACGGGCGCGCCTCGCCGACGACCCTGCGGGCGGCCAGCGCACCGAGCGCGACCGCCAGCACCCCGCCGACGACGGACAGCAGCAGGTAGGCCGCGGCCGTGAGCGCCGCTCCCGCCCGGGTCAGGTCGACGATCTCGACGGCGAAGGTCGAGTAGGTGGTGTAGCCGCCGAGAGCGCCGACCCCGACGAAGGGCCGCACCCACCAGGGCTCGGGGACACGGGCGGCCAGGACCGCGAAGAGCGCGCCGAGCAGGAGGCAGCCGGTGAGGTTGATCAGCAGGGTCGACCAGGGCCAGGAGCCGGGGGAGTGCGGCAGAGCCCCCGAGACCGCCCAGCGGGCCAGCGCGCCCAGGGCGCCCCCGAGCGCGGCCAACACATAGATCACGACCAGAGTGTGCCGTCAGCGGCGGCGGGTCTCCGGGAAGAGCAGGTCGACGAAGCGCTCGGCGACCGGCTGCGGCTCGTGGTTGGCCAGGCCGGGCCGCTCGTTCGCCTCGATGAAGACGTAGCCCGGGCTCTCGACGTCGGGCACCAGGAAGTCCAGCCCGGTCACGGGGATGCCCAGGGCCGCGGCGGCGCGCACCGAGGCGTCGGCGATCTCGGGGTGCAGGCGGGCGGTGACGTCCTCGATCGTCCCCCCGGTGTGCAGGTTGGCCGTGCGCCGGACGCGGATCCGCTCCCCGTTCGGCGGGACGTCGTCCATGGCGTACCCGCTGTCGGCGACGACCTCCGCGGTGGTGTCGTCCAGCGGGATCCGGGACTCACCGCCGGTTGCCCGCTCGCGCCGCCGGCTGGTCGAGCGGACGAGTTCGGTGACGGTGTGCCGCCCGTCGCCGACGACCTCGGCCGGCCGGCGCACCGCCGCCGCCACGACCTTCCGGTCGATGACGATCACCCGCAGGTCGTCGCCGTCCACCAGTTCCTCGACGAGGACGTCCAGGCAGAACTGCAGCGCGAGGGCGACCGCCCGCTCCAGCCCGGCCTCGTCGCGCACGCCGACGGTGATCCCCCGTCCCTGTTCGCCACGCGCCGGCTTGACCACCACGCCGCCGACCTCGCCCATCAGCGCGAGCGCGTCGGCGAGATCGCCCTCGCCGGCGACGGCACCACGGGCGACGCGGACCCCGGCCCGTTCCATGATCCGGCGGGTCACCCGCTTGTCGTCGCAGCGGCTCATCGCCACGGCGCTGGTGAACTCCGACAGCGACTCGAGGGTGAGCACCGTCCGCCCGCCGACCGACAGCCGCATCTCACCGCTCTCGGCGTCGGTCACCTCGATCCGGATCCCCCGGCGCAGCGCCTCCTCGGCGATGATCGTCGCGTAGGGGTTGAGGTCCTCCAGGCCCGGCGGGCGGGCGGCGAACAGCGGGGTGTTGATCGGGTTCTTGCGCTTGACGCAGACCGCCGCCACGCGGGTGAAGCCGAGCTTGCGGTAGAGATGGATGGCGCCCTCGTTGTCGTGCATCACCGACAGGTCGAGGTAGGACCGGCCGCGGCCGACATACCGCTCGGCCAGGACGCGCACCAGCGCCTCACCGGTCCCGGTCGGCGCGTCCTGGGCGTGCACCGCGAGGCACCACAGGCTGGTGCCGCCCTCCGGGTCCCCGAACGCGAGCCCGTGGTCGACCCCGGTGACCGTGCCGACGATCTTCCCCGTCCGCCGGTCCTCGGCGACGAGGTAGGTGAAGGAGCGGGTGCGGTGGTTGCGCCACATGACGTCGGCGTCGCCGACCACCATGCCGTTGACGGCGTAGATCTCGTTGATCTGGTCCATCTCGGCCTGGGAGGTCACCGTCCGCACGAAGACCCCGCGGATCAGCTCCGCCCGGGGCCGGTATCGGTAGAGGTCCAGGCGATAGGTGTAGCTCGGGTCGATGAACAGCTCGTCCGGGGCGAGGCCGACCAGCACGTGCGGGTCGCGCGGGTAGATGCAGATGTCGCGCTCACCGGTCTGCTCGGCGCGCAGCGCGTCGACGATGCCCCGCAGGTCGGAGAAGGTCTGGCCGAAGACCAGCCGACCCCAGCCGAGGTCGAGGACGACGTCGGACGCCATGCCCTGGAGCTGGTGCTCGGAGGGCTGCGTCCACGACCGGCTCGTGATCGCCGGCGCCGCGGGCACCGCAGTCCGCCGACGGCGCCCGGCCACCCGGGGTGTCGTCGTCATGTCAGACCGCGTGCGTCTGCAGCCAGAGCTCGAGCAGGCCCAGTTGCCAGAGCTTGTTGCCCTGCAGCGGGGTGAGCTCACGGTTGGGGTCGGCGAGCAGTTCCCGCACGTACTCGGGGCGGAACAGCCCGCGCTCGCGGGCGGCGTCGGCGGACAGCGCGTCGCGCACGAGGTCGAGCACCTTGCCCTCGAGGTGGGTGATCGCCGGCACCGGGAAGTACCCCTTGGGCCGGTCGATGACCTCCGGCGGGATGATCCGCCGGCCGATCGCCTTGAGCACGCCCTTGCCGCCGTCGGCCAGCTTGTGCTCCGGCGGGCACATGGCGGCCAGCTCGACCAGGTCGTGGTCGAGGAAGGGCACGCGGGCCTCCAGGCCCCAGGCCATGGACATGTTGTCGACGCGCTTCACCGGGTCGTCGACGAGCATGACCTCGCTGTCGAGCCGCAGCGCGGCGTCCACCGCGGTGTCGGCGCCGGGGGCGGACATGTGCCGGCGGACGAACTCCAGGCTCGGGTCCTCCGGAAGGGCGTACCGGTCGGAGACGATCCGCCGCATCGTCGCGTGGTCGCGGTCGAAGAACCGCTTCGCGTACTCCTGGATCGCCTCCTCCCGCCCGAGGCCGGCCAGTGGGGGGTACCAGTGGTACCCGGCGAAGACCTCGTCGGCGCCCTGCCCGGATTGCACGACACGGATCGACTGGCTGACCCGCTCGCTGAGCAGGTCGAAGGCGACGACGTCGTGGCTGACCATCGGCTCGGCCATCGCGCCGATCGCGTGCGCGAGCGACCCGGCCAGCTCGTCGGAACCCACGCGGATGCGGTGGTGATCGGTACCGAAGTGCTCGGCGATGACGTCGGAGTAGGCGAACTCGTCGCCCTCGTGGCCGCCCACGGACTCGAAGCCGATCGAGTAGGTCGCCAGCCCCTTCTGGCCCTCCTGCGCGAGCAGGCCGACGATCAGACTGGAGTCCAGGCCGCCCGAGAGCAGCACGCCGACGGGGATGTCGGCGACCAGACGCCGGCGGACGGCGTTCCGCAGCGAGTCCTCGATCGCGTCCTCCCAGTCACGGGCGGACCAGTTCGCGTGCTCGGGACGCCGCTCATAGCGTGGCTCCCAGTAGCGCCGCTCGGTGCTCGAACCGTCGGCCTCGATCACCCGCACGGTCGCCGGTGGCAGCTTGCGGACGCCGTTGAGCAAGGTGCGCGGAGCGGGGACGACGGCATGCCAGGTGAGGTAGTGGTGCAGGGCGACCGGGTCGATCGAGGTGTCGATCTCCGCTGCGTGGCCAACCGAGCGCAGCAGCGCCGGGAGGGTCGAGGCGAACCGCAACCGCCCTGGCGTCTCGGCGAGGTAGAGCGGCTTGATGCCCAGGCGGTCGCGGGCCAGGACGACGCGGCCGGTGTCCCTCTCGTGGATGGCGAAGGCGAACATCCCGTGCAGGTGCGAGACGACGTCGGTGCCCCAGTGGTGGTAGCCCTTGAGGATCACCTCGGTGTCGCTGTGGGAGAAGAACCGGTAGCCGTGGCCCTCCAGCTCGGCGCGCAGTTCCTTGTAGTCGTAGATGCAGCCGTTGAAGACCGCCGTCAGGCCGAGCTCGTTGTCCACCATGGGCTGGGAGCCACAGGTGGACAGGTCGATGACCGAGAGCCGGCGGTGGCCGAACGCCACCCGCCCGTTGCTCCACGACCCCTGCCCATCCGGGCCGCGAGGCACGAGTGCCTCGACCATTCGCGCAACGGCGGTGGTGTCGGCCAGGGATCCGTCGAAGGTGATCTCGCCGCAGAGGCCGCACATGCAGACTGATCTAACCCGTGCCGGAAGGGGCCCGCGACGGGAGGACGTCCGCGCGTGGCATACCTCACGCCACGGCGTCAGCTGGGCCGCAGGGCGGTGAGCGCCTCTTCCGCGTGCTTGCCGAATCGTCGGCGTCGGACAGAATCCCGTCGGGCAGCTCGAAGTCCGGGGCCACGGCGGTCTGCTTCATGTCCTGCGTTCGACGCCGGGCCCCGGCCGGTTCGGTGTTCCACGTGGAACAGGGGGCCAACGTCCCTTCAGGGAGCCACCCCGCGTCGCTACCGTTCCCGCATCGGGGGCCGTACCGACCCGGGAGGGTCCTCATGGAGTTCGTCGCCCTCTTGCGTTTCCGTCCCTCCGTGCCCGCGTCCGATCGTGACGCGGCCCTGATGCGGCGAGCGGCGTGGCAGTACCCGGACGGGGTCAAGCTGATCGCCGAGTACTGGCCCATGTCGGGGGAGTACCAGGTGGTCACCGTGTTCGCCGCGGAGACGATCGCGCCGATCATGGAGATCGAGTTCGAATGGAACGACGTCTTCGACGTCACCGTGTCCCCGGCGATCTCCGCCGACGAAGGGCTACGGGTGGGCCCCGAGGTCTTCGGCCGCCTGCCGCGGATGCAGCAGGCAGGCTGATCGCGGGGCCCCACCCGCGTCGCCCCCGTGCGATCAGCCCGCCGTGAGGCGCTCCACCGCCGCGACGACGTCCACCAAGCCGGTGCCCTTGTCATACGACGTCGTGTAGCCGCCGGCGCTCGTGTACGCGGCACCGTCGGTGTAGCGGTAGGTGGTGCCCTTCAGCGCGGCCTCGACCTCCGCCGGCGTCGCCGTCGGATCGGCCTGGAAGAGCTGGGCCACGATCCCGGCGATGTGCGGAGCGGCCATCGAGGTCCCGCTGATGGTGTTGAAGGTGCCGATGTCGAGCGCTCCCGGGCCGTTCTTGGGCGCCAGGCCCGTCGAGCAGATCGGCAGGTACAGGCGGCAGGAGGAGTTGATGTCCTCACCGGGCGCGGAGAGGTCCGGCCAGGTCGACGGGTCGGTCGCGTCGCCGCGCGAGGAGTAGTCGCTGACCACGCCGTCGCGGGTGCCCGTCGCCTCGTCGTAGTAGGAGGCGACGGAGAGGATGCCGCCGGTCGGGTCCTGGCCGGGCGGGTTGGTCATCGACGCGGAGCCGTCGCCGCCGTCGTTGCCGGCCGCCCACACGGTGACGACGCCGTCGGCCGCGAGCGCCCGCTGCAGCTTGACCGTGGCCGAGTTCGGGTCGAACTCGCCGCCGCCGGTCGGCCCGTAGGAGTTGTTGGTGACCTTGATCGGCGGGCAGGTACTGGCCGGCACGCCCGCGCCGCACGGGTGCTCGTGGTTCTCCAGCACCCAGTTCAGCGCCGAGTCGGCCCCGATGATGAGCAGCACCGCGCCGGTGGAGATCGAGACCAGGCCGGCGCCGGGGGCGGCGCCCGACAAAGATGTCCCGTCCGACAGCGTGGTCGGCCGGCCGGCCCCGATGCCGTTGACGTGGGTGCCGTGCCCACCGCCGGAGATGGTGTCGGTGTCGAGGAAGCCCGGCACCGGCAGCACGCAGTCGGTGCTGGTGTTGGACTCGTCGAGGCAGACGCTCTTGAGGCTGGCCACCACGGCGCTGCCGCCGTCGGCGTCCTGCAGGTAGGGATGGGTCGGGTCGACGCCGGAGTCGATCACGGCGACGGAGACCCCGCTGCCGTCCAGCGGCTGACCGTTCGCGCCGGTGAGCGTCGAGACGGCCGCCGCGCCGCGGGTGGCGGTGTTCGAGGTCTCGTCGGAGAACGCGATGGGGGCGTTGCCCTCGAGGTAGGTGACGCCCGGCTGCGACCGCGCCGCCCGCACCTGGTCGGCGGTGCCGGAGGCGACGGCGACACCGATGCGCTCGAACTCGGTGACCAGCCGCATCCCGGTGGCGTCGACCGCGGCGCGCGCCGCGGCGATGTCGGCGCCGTGCACCAGCACCGTGGTTGGAGCGGCGCCGGCCAGCGTCTGCAGCTGCCCCGCCAGGAAGTCCTGCACCGGCGCGAGCGCTGCGGAGGGGGCGGCCTGGGCGGGGGTGGTCAGGACGGCGGCGGAGGCGACCAGCGCTGCGACGCTTCCTGGGCCCAGGACTCGACGGGACCGGCTCATGGCACTCCTCGCGGTGGGACGGCAGTCTGTTGCGCTGTCCCAACGACGCAGTCCGCCCCCGGTTACCTGTGGGTTCGCTGCCAGGGGGTTGGCCGGAGACGGCACCGGGCAGGAGCGGTCAATGCGCACACGGACACTGGGCAGCCTCACCGTTCCCGCGGAGGGTCTCGGCTGCATGGGGATGAGCGAGTTCTACGGCACCGCCGATCAGGCGGAGGCCGAACGGACCATCCAGCGGGCTCTGGACCTCGGCGTCACCTTCCTCGACACCGCGGACATGTACGGGCCCTTCACCAACGAACAGCTGGTCGGTAAGGCGATCGCCGGCCGGCGCGACGAGGTCCAGCTCGCCACCAAGTTCGGCAACGAGCGGACGCCGGACGGCGGCCGGGTCGGCATCAACGGCAAGCCCGAGTACGTGCACCAGGCCTGCGACGCCTCCCTCCGGCGGCTCGGCGTCGACGTGATCGATCTCTACTACCAGCACCGGGTGGACACGACGGTGCCGATCGAGGACACGTGGGGCGCCCTGCGCGAGCTCGTCGAGGCCGGGAAGATCCGGCACGCGGGGATCTCCGAGGCCGCCCCGGAGACCATCCGCCGGGCGCACGCCGTTCAGCCGGTGACGGCGGTGCAGTCGGAGTACTCGCTGTGGACGCGTGACCCCGAGGACGACGGGGTGCTGGCCACCTGCGCCGAGCTCGGTATCGGGTTCGTCGCCTACTCACCGATCGGCCGGGGCTTCCTCTCCGGGCAGATCCGCAGCCTCGACGACCTGGACCCGAACGACTTCCGGCGGCACAACCCGCGCTTCCAGGGGGAGGCGTTCGAGCAGAACCTGCGACTGGTCGACCGTGTTCGGGAGATCGCCGACGAGAAGGGCGTCACGGCCAGTCAGCTGGCACTGGCGTGGGTGATGGCGCAGAGCGACGTCCCCGGGAACCCGCCGGTCGTGCCCATCCCCGGCACCAAGCGGGTGCGGTACCTGGAGGAGAACGCCGCGGCGGCCGACCTCGAGCTCACCGCCGAGGACCTCCGCCGGCTGGACGAGGCGGCGCCCCCGGGTGCGGCCGTCGGCGACCGCTACCCGGACATGTCCACCGTGCACCGCTGAGACCCCCGGCCGGTCCCCGTCCGGCGGCACGGGAGGATGGCGGTGTGCTGCCCGCCGCCGTCCGCCCGGACCCGCGCCGGTGACGGCGTTCCTCGTGGGCGCGATCACGGCGGTCGCGGTACTGCTCGCCGTCCTGGGCGTGGTCTCGACGCTCGCGCGGCGGCGGATCGGCCTGCTGCACCTGGGCGTGGCCGGCGTGCTGGAGGCGCTGCTCCTGGTCCAGGCGGCCGTCGCGGTGACCGCGATGGTCGGCGGGGAGCGCCCCCCGGAGACCGCAACGTTCCTGGGCTATCTGGGCGGCATCGTGCTGGTGCCGGTCGCCGGCTCGCTGTGGGCGCGCACCGAACGGACCCGGTGGGCCGGCACGGTCATGGCGGTCGCCGCCGCCGTCGTGGGGGTCATGGTCTGGCGCCTGCTCCAGTTGTGGGAGGCGACCCGTGCCTGACCAGCGCAGGCGTGAGGACCGGGCCCTGGGAGCCCCCGCGGTCGCCGGTACCGGGGGTGCGCCGGGCGGCACCGGCGCCGGACGCGTGCTGGTCGCCGTCTCCGGCACCTTCGCCCTGGCCGCCGGTGCCCGCGCCGCCGTCCAGCTCGGCACCCGCTTCTCCGAGGCGCCGGTGGCGTACCTGCTCTCGGCGTTCGCGGCCGTCGTCTACGTCCTGGCCACCGTCGGGCTGGTGCGTGGTGGCCGCGGGGGGCGCCGGCTCGCGCTGGTCGCGATCACCGTGGAACTCGTCGGCGTCCTGACGGTGGGCACGCTGTCGCTGGCCGACCGGGCGGCGTTCCCCGACGAGACCGTGTGGTCGGCGTACGGCCGCGGCTACTACTTCGTGCCGCTGGTCCTGCCGGTGCTGGGGCTGCTGCTCCTCCGGCGGACGGGTCAGAAGTCGCCGCCGCCGAAGTCGCCACCACCGAAGTCCCCGCCCCCGGCGTCGTAGCCGTTGTCGGCTCCCCCGGCGAAGTCCGAGCCCGGGTCGCCGCCGTAGTCGCCGTCGGCCCCGCCCCCGTCCTGGTACCCGTCGGCGTAGGCCTGCTCGTCGCCGCCGCCGAACAGGCCGCCGTCGCCCATACCGGTGTCGAACAGCGCGTCCGCGACGGCGGAGCCGATCACCAGGCCGCCGATGGTGCCCAGCAGGCTGCCGCCGATCATGCCGCCCATGCCCATGCCGCCGCCGTAGCCGCCGCGCCCGTACCCGCCGCCGTAGCCCGGTCCGGAGCTGCCGCGCTCGTGGCCGCCGCCGTAGCCGGGTCCGT
>JAOPUS010000365.1 GCA_025963345.1 Blastococcus sp.
CAGTCGACCGGCCCGCACCTGCACTTCGAGGTGCACACCGGCGGCCAGCTCTACAGCAACCAGATCAACCCGGTGCCGTGGCTCAACAACCGGGGCGTGTTCCTCGGGGGCTGCGGCGGCTGAGCCCCCCGGACACGGTTACGGCCCGCCACCTCGGGGATGAGTGGCGGGCCGTAGCTGTGTCGCCGACCGATCAGCTGGTCGGCGAGGCCGTCTCGGTGGGGGTCCCGAGACCGCACTTCTCGGCGAGGTAGGTCTGCACGTTCGTCGCCGACGTGGAGACCTGGCCGAGGAGCTCGGTGGCGCGCTGCTGCAGCGTGGTCTGCGACGCCGGGTCGCTGACGTCCACCTCCGCGTAGAGCTTGGCGAACTGCTCGATGCCGTCGGCCAGCGCCGTCCAGTCCGAGGAGATCTCGCTCGGGGGATCGATGCCCCGCACCTGGTCGGCGGCCTGCTGGAGTGCTGGGGCCAGCGCCGCGGGGTCGTTGCCCTGGCCGGTGACGGCCGGCTCGATGTCGTTGAAGGCGGCGGCGGCCTTGGTGCAGAACTCGGAGCTGGCGGCGTCGGCGCTGCTCCCGGACGCGCTGGAGCTGGTGGCGCTGGAACTCGAGGACGCCGAGTTGTCGTTCCCGGAGCCACCGCAGGCGGTGAGCAGGACGACGGCGGCGGCCACGGAGAGCCCGTTACGGCAGACGGTGAGGGTTCGACGCATGTCCCGAGGCTAACGGCCGGATGGCCGGCCGCGAACCCGCACGGCTAGCGTGCCGGTCGTGACAGCGCCCGCCGACCCCCGCGCCACCTGGACCCTTCCTGCGCCGGGGAAGATGACGCGGATAGTCGACCTCGACCCGCTCGTCACCCGCGTCCTCGCCCCGAACCCCTCCCACATGAGCCTGGACGGTACGAACACCTACGTCGTCGGCGCCCCCGGAAGTGGTCGGGCCGTGCTGGTCGACCCGGGCCCGGACGACGCCGGGCACCTGGCCGCCGTGGAGGCGGCGCTGGCGGCGCGGGGAGCGGAGTGCGTGGCCGTCCTCGTCACCCATCACCACGCGGACCACGCCGAGGCGGCCCTGCCGTGGGCGGCGCACTTCGGTGCCGAGGTCGCCGCCGGCAGCGCGGCGGTGGCCGGGCCCCGTGGCCGGGTGCTGGAGCCGGGGGAGCGGCTGGACCTGGCCGGGACCAGCATCGGCGTCGTCCCGACCCCCGGTCACACGCAGGACCACCTGGCCTTCCGGCTGGAGTCGGGGGCGGTGCTGGTCGGTGACCACGTGCTGGGCCGTGGCACCTCGGTGGTGACGCATCCGGAGGGTGACGTCCTCGCCTACCTCGACTCGCTGCGCCGGGTGCACGACCTGGGGCCCAGCGCCCTCTACTGCGGCCACGGACCCGAGCTGACCGAGGACCCCGGCGCGGTCCTGGACTTCTATCTCGCCCACCGCGCCTACCGGGAGCGCCAGCTGCTGGACGTGCTGGGGCAGGGCTCGGCGACCGTCGACGATCTGGTGGCGACGGTCTACGCCGCGGTGCCCCGGCAGGTCTGGCCCGCGGCGGCGCAGTCGACCCGCGCCACGCTGGACAAGCTGCGCGCCGAGGGCCGGGTCGAGGGCGGCATCGAGCCCGGCGCTGCGGAGCCGGTGCGCCTGGCATGACCGACGTGCCGGTCGTCACCAGCGCCGACAGTGAGCGCGACCAGCGGCGCGCGGCGGCGGCACTGGCCGCCCGCGGGCTGCGGGCCGGTGACCGGCTGCTGGTCTCGGCTGCGGCGTCGCCGGCGCTGCTCGCCGCGGTCCTCGGCGCCCTGCGCACCGGGATCGTCCCCGTGGTGCTCGACCCGGGGCTGCCGCCGGCCGAGCGGACGGCGCTCGCCGAGGACGCCGACCCCGCGCTCGACCTCGCGGACGACCCGGGGCAGCTGCTCGGGGGCGAGGAGGCCGACCTCGCCGACGTGCCCCTGGCCCGCCCGATGCACTACACGTCCGGGACGACGGGGCGGCGCAAGGGCGTGTGGTCCGGCGTCCTGGCCGAGGACGACGCCCGGCGGCTCGCCGCCGAGGAGACCGAGCTCTGGGGCTTCGAGCCGGCCGACCGGCACCTGGTGCTCTCACCGCTGCACCACAGCGCGCCGCTGCGCTTCGCGATCCACACGCTGCTCGCCGGGGGCGAGGTGCTGCTGCCCGGCCCGTTCGACGCCGGGCGTGCGGCGTCGGCGATCACCGGGCTGCGACCGACGACGACGTTCTGCGTGCCGACCCACCTGCAACGCCTGCTCGCCCGGGACGACGTCGACTGGTCCTCGTTCCGCCGGCTGGTGCACGCCGGTGCGCCCTGCCCCGCGCCGCTGAAGCGGGCGGTGATGGAGGCGCTGCCCGCCGGCAGTGTGTGGGAGTTCTACGGCTCCACCGAGGCACAGTTCACCGTCTGCTCCCCGGAGGACTGGCTCGCCCACCCCGGCAGCGTGGGACGGGCCCGCCCGGGGCGGCGGCTGGAGACCGACGAGCGCGGTCAGCTGTGGTGCGCGGTGCCCCGCTGGGCCCGGTTCCAGTACTGGCGGGCTCCCGACAAGACCGCGGCGGCGTGGCGCGGGGACCTGGTGACGGTCGGCGACCTCGGCCGCGTGGACGACGACGGCATGGTGTGGCTCGACGGCCGGCGCGAGGACCTGGTCATCTCCGGTGGGGTGAACGTCTATCCCGCCGAGGTCGAGGCGGTGCTCGACGCGCACCCCGACGTCGTGGAGAGCGCCGTGTTCGGCATGCCGGACGAGGAGTGGGGGCAGCGGGTCGTCGCCGCCTACGTCGGCACGGCCGAGCCTGGCGACCTGCGCGCCTGGGCCCGCGAACGGCTCGCGGCGGCCAAGCGGCCCAAGGGCCTGCACCGGCTCGATGACCTGCCCCGCACCTCCACGGGCAAGGTGCGCCGTCTGGACCTCCCGGAGGTACTGGGCCTCGACGGTGCCTGACCCGGAATGGGACGTCGTGGTCGTGGGGGCCGGGACGTCGGGCTGCGCGCTGGCCGCGCGGCTGGCCGACGCCGGGCGCCGGGTCCTGCTGCTGGAGGCGGGCGCCGACTACGCGCAGCCCGCGGACTTCCCCCCGGAACTCCGGGACGCCGCGACGATGGGCGCCGCGGTGCCCGGTCATCCGGCGAACTGGAGTCTGACGGGCGCGCTGACGGATGAGCTGACCGTGCCGGTCCCGCGAGGTCGGGTGGTGGGTGGCTCGAGCGCGCTCAACGCGGGCTCGTTCATCCGGGGCACGAGGGCGGACTTCGACGGCTGGGCCGCCGACGGCAACGACCTGTGGTCCTACGACGCCGTCCTGCCCGCCTTCCGTCGGCTGGAGGCAGACCGGGACTTCGGCGACCGACCGGAGCACGGCGCCGACGGGCCGGTCCCCGTCACCCGGGTGCGGGACGGCCATCCGCTCGCCGACGCGTTCGCCGCCGCCGCGGACGAACTCGGCCATCCCGCCGAGCCGGACAAGAACGCCCGCGACGCGCCGCCGGGTTACGGGCCGGTGCCGCTCAACGTGGTCGGCGGCGTGCGGGTCAATACCGCGATGGCCTACCTCTCCCCGCGCCGGGGACTGCCGGCGCTCACCGTCCGGGGCGGGGTGACCGTCCGCCGGGTGGTCGTCGAGCGCGGACGTGCGGTGGGCGTCGAGACCGCCGAGGGCATCGTGCGGGCGGCGGAGGTGGTGTTGTCCGCCGGCGCCGTCGGTTCGCCGCACCTGCTCCTGCTGTCAGGGATCGGCCCGGCCGCGGACCTCCGCCGCGCCGGGATCGAGGTCGTCGCCGACGTCCCCGGCGTGGGCACGGACTTCACCGACCACCCGAACGTCTACGTCGGCTACCGGCCGGCCCGGCCGCTGCCGATGCCGCCGGGCCTGCTGCCGCTGCACGGCGTCCTGCACGCGACGGCGTCCGGGTCCGCGACCCCCGGTGACCTGGAGATCCTGCCGTGGCTGACGCCGTTCAGCCGGATCACCGGCGGACCGCAGGACCCGCACGAGGACGAACTGGTCATCGGCGTCGGCCTGCAACGCGAGGACGGTCGCGGCCGGCTGAGCCTGGACGACGGCGACCCCTGGCAGCAGCCGCGGCTGACCTACGGATACCTGACCGAGGAGTCCGACCGGCGACGGCTGCGGGAGGCCGTGCGGCTGGCTGCCGGGCTGCTGCGGACCCCGTCGCTCGCCCGACTGGTGGCCCGACGCACGAACCTCCCGGACGACGTGCTGGACGGCGACCGCGCGCTGGACGGCTGGATCCGCGCGCACCTGACCACCGCGATCCACCTGGCCGGCACCGCGCGGATGGGACCCGGCTCCGACCCCGGGGCGGTCGTCGACCAGCGGCTGCGGGTCCGCGGGGTCAGCGGCCTGCGGGTCGTGGACACCTCGGTCACGCCGCGGGTTCCCTCGCGCGGGCCGGCCGCGACGGCCGTGATGCTGGGGGAGCGGGCCGCCGAGCTGATGAGCTGAGGTCAGTTGCCCGTCGGGGCGGGGTCCACGGGGACGTCGACAGGGACCCGGTCGGTCCCCCGGGGGACACGCGGGGAGGGCGGCGGTCGCGGCGGCGTGAGATCTATGCCCGCGGGCGGGAAGGGCACGTCCGGTTGCCCGTCGAGGATGGGCGCCATGGCGTCGTGCCAGATCGGTGCGGCTCCCTGCCCGCCGTATGCGCCGACGTCCTGGTTCTGCTTGGGGTTGAGCACCATGACGCTCGCGGCGTACTGCGGGGTGTAGCCGACGAAGGCGACGGAGAACCGGTCCTGGCTGGTGCCCGTCTTGCCCGCGATCTGGTGACCCGGGATGGCGGCGCGCGTGCCGGTGCCGATGGAGGACGCGGTGTCGCCGATCAGGATCTGGTTGAGCGTCGTCGCGACCGCCGGCGGCACGGCATCGGGGGTGCACCGGTCACCGGTGTTCAGCGGTGCGCCGTCGGCCCCGTGCAGAGGCGCGCCGGTCCGGTCGAGGACGGCGGTGACGGGAGTGGGGTCGCACTTCGTGCCGTTCGCCCCGAGGGTCGAGTAGGCACTGGCCAGGGCCAGGGGGCTGGTCGCCTCCGCGCCGAGGGTGAACGAGCCGCGGCGGTCGGCGATCACCTGATCGGCAACCGGGTCGATGGAGAACAGCCCCATCCGCTGCGCCATGCGGACCGGGCCCTCGACGCTGCCCAGCTGATCCTCCAGTGCCACGAAGTAGGTGTTCGACGAGCGGACCAGAGCCTCGACCATGGTCAGCGTCGGCGGGTACCGCCCGGCATTCTGGACGACGTACGGCGCCCCGACCGTGCCGCCATTGCGTTTGTAGACGTGGGACACATAGGGGTCGCTGGTCGTGATCCGGTTCGACGGCGGGATCCCCTGTTCGAGCGCGGAGGCTGCGACGAAGATCTTGTAGGTGGAGCCGGCGCCCTGGCTGGCCTCCACGTTCAGGGCGACCGACTCCTGTGCGGGGTCGCCCGCGTCGAAGCCGAACCGCCGGTTGACGCTCATCGCGAGCACGTGTCCGGTGCCCGGCTCCACCGCGGTGAACATCCCGGCCAGCGGGGCGCCCATGTCCAGGTAGTTGAGCACCGCCTGGTCCCCGGAGGCCTGCAGGTCCGTCCGCAGGGTCGTCCGGACGGTCAGGCCGCCGGTCTCCAGCTGGTCCAGGGGAATGCCGAGGGTCTGGGTCAGGTACCGCTGCAGGTAGTCGCAGAAGAACCCGCCCTGGACGGCGCTGACACAACCGTTCGACGGGGGCAAGGACGGCGCGACCGCCACCGGCGCGGGCACGATCGCGGCCACGTCCTGGGGGGCGACGTGCTTGAGGGTGAGCATGCGTTGCAGCACCTGGTTGCGTCGGTCGCGGGCCCGTTCGGGATCGGTCAGGGGGTCGTCGTTGGAGGGCGTCTGCACCAGCCCGGCGAGCGTGGCCGCTTGCGGCAGCGTGAGGGCGGCCGCGTTGACGCTGAAATAGCGCTGCGCAGCGGCCTGGACCCCGTAGGCGCCCTGGCCGAAGTACACGAGGTTGAGGTAGCGGGTGAGGATCTCCGACTTCGAGTAGTGCTGCTCCAGGGCAAGGGCCAGCCGGGCCTCACGGAGCTTGCGGCCGACGCTGGACTCCGTGGCCGCCTGGCGCTCCTCGGGCGTGGTGGCCGACTGCAGCAGGGTCTGCTTCACCAGCTGCTGGGTGATGGTGGAGCCGCCCTCCATCACCTCGCCGGCGACGACGTTGCGCACCAGCGCGCGTGCGGTGCCCTCGACGTCGAGTCCGTGGTGCTCGTAGAAGCGCGCGTCCTCGATGTCGATCAGCGCCTGCTTCATCACCTCGGAGATCTGGCCGGCGGCGACCGGGGTCCGGTTGTGGCGGTAGAACCAGGTGATCAGCGAGCCGTCGGCGGCCAGGACGACGGAGTTGCCGGCGGGGGTCTCGTCCGCCAGGACCCCGGGCAGGGGGGCCAGCAGGTTCGCCGAGGAGCGCGCCACCAGGCCCGGGCCGACGATCCACGGCAGGAGCATCGCGGCCATCAGGGCGCCGGCCGTCGGGACGGCGACGAGGAACAGGAGCTCGAACGCGCGCAGGCGAGAGTGGGCACGTCGGGACACCGGCCACCTCGCTCCCCTCCGGTCCCCGGGCACGGACGCACGTGGGGTGCGCCGGCTGCTCCGATGATCCGGACGGCTCGGTTCCGAGGATGGCGGACACCGTGTCCGGGGAACAGCCGATCCCGCGCGGCCGGACCCCGTGCGAGTGCCGCTGACGGTGAGTGCATGATCGCCGCCCGGATGTGAGCGCCATCACCATGCTTGCTGCCCCCCACCCATCAGGAGGAACAGTGCCGCAGGTCCAGACCGTGACCGGCCCCGTCGACACCGCCGAGCTCGGGCAGGTGCTCATGCACGAGCACGTCTTCGACACGGTGCTCGAGATGTGCCGGCGGGGATACGCCGCGAGCATGGTGCTGTCGCAGGACGCGTCCTGCTACATCGACTGGGTCGACCCCGGCGTCATGGCCATGCTCACCCAGTGGCGGTACACGCACATCCACGAGGAGGTGCTCCCGTACCTGCGCGAGCACGGGGTCACCGACGAGCAGATCGAGACGACGCTCGTGGCGAACCCCCGGCGCTACTTCGAGAACACCGGCACGTACTGACCGGGTCGTCCCGGCGGCGCCGCGAGGCAGCCGCCGGGCCGCCGCGCTCGGGAGGTCAGCGGACCGCGGGGATCTCGCTGGTACTGGTCGTCGACACCGGCGACCATGCGTCGGGGTGCGGGCGGCCGGCGTCGGCGGCCCAGGTGGGGCCGTGCGCGGCAGCCGTGTTGCCGCGGGCCGTGGTCTGAGGACGGGCGCTCAGGCTGACGATCAGGGCGAGCAGGACGAACAGCCCGACCAGGACCCCGCCGATGATCAGAAGCGTCGAGAGCATGTACAGAACGTAAGCGTGGGAACGTTCCGTGTCACGGGATGGAAGCGGGCAGATCTCGCCGAAGATCGCACTCTGGTTGCGCAGACTTCGCCGCTTGACCGGCACCAGCCGGGCCCGCTATCTCGGCACATGCCCACACCGGGCCGACTTCCGTCGCCGGGCGCTGAGCTGGCGGAGCACCGCGCGGCCGTGCTCAGCCGAGGTCCCGGGAGGCGACCGCGGCCGGTCCGGCGTCCACGGCGTCCCCACGGGTCCGCCGCCGCCCCGGCCGCGCGTTCGTGGCGTTCCTCGTCCTCGCCCATACCCGGAGGGGCCGGAAAGGCGGTGACAGCCGGCGCGTGACGGTGGTTCGATCGTGCTGCGCGACAACCGTGCACGGGGGCCCGATCTGCGCGGGAGGTCCCCATGAATCCTGCTCCGCCCATCCTCCAGGCCCCGTCCGGCGCGCGGCCGCTGCTGTCGGCCATGCGGGTCCTCCTCGGCGCCTTCGCCGTCCTCACCGCCCTGGGCACCGGCGCGCTCTTCGTCCTGGCAGAGACCACCGAGAAGACGTTCGCGTGGACGATCCAGCCACCCCTGACCGCTGCCTTCCTCGGCGCCGGTTACGGCGCCGGGTTCGTGCTGGTGGTGCTGTCCATGCGTGCGGGCAGGTGGGCCGACGTCCGGCTGCCGGTCCTGACCATCTTCGTCTTCGTGGTCCTGACGCTCGTGGCCACGCTGGTGCACGTGAACAAGCTCCACTTCGACGGCGCCTTCGCCGCGCTCGGTCCGCTGGCGAAGGGGGCGGCCTGGTTCTGGTTCACGGTCTACGTGGTCCTGCCGGTGGCGATGCTCGTGCTGCTGGTGCTCCAGGAACGTGTGCCCGGCAGCGATCCACCGGCTCGGCATCCGGTACCGGTGGTCCTGCGCGCCGCACTCGGCGCGGAGTCGGCTGTCCTGCTGGTCGTCGGCGCGGCGCTGTACGTCGTCCCGACGACGACGACCGCGCTGTGGCCGTGGGTGCTGACGCCGTTCACGGCGCGGGTCGTCGCGGCATGGCTGCTCGCCTTCGGGCTGGCCACGGCGCTGGCCGCACGCGCCGGTGACCTGGAGCGGCTCCGGACGGCGGCGATCGCCTACACGGTCTTCGGCGTGCTGGTGCTCGTCGCGGTGCTGCGGTTCCCCGGCACGGTGCAGTGGGGGAGGCCGATCGCCTGGATGTTCCTCGTCGTGACCGTCGCGGTCGTCCTGACCGGGGCCGCGGGCTGGCGCGCCGCGCCCGCCCCTGCCGGGCGAGCCCGTGGCTGACGGACAACGGGCCGCGCTCGTCGTCGTCATCCGGGACGACCACTCCCGCGCCACCGTGACTGCCGAGCTCGACCGGCGGTACGGCCGCGACTACGAGGTGGTCGGGTATGCCGGACCCGACGAGGCCGGGGAGCGACGGACCGGCTCGGGGCTGCCGGTGGCGGCATTGTTCGGGGGTCTGGGCACCGCCGATCCCGACGGTCTTGCCGTCCTGCGGGCACTGCACCGCGACCACGCCGAGGCGATGGCGGTCGCGGTGGTCCGTTGGGGGGACTTCGACACCGCCCGGCCCATCTTCGAGGCGCTCACCCTCGGCCAGCTCGACCGCTGGTTGTACGTGCCGGAGATCGTCGGCGACGAGGAGTTCCACCGATACGTCACCGAGATCCTCGAGGAGTGGTCGGCCCGGCAGGGTGGCGGGTTCGAGGCGGTGCGGATGATCGGCGACCGCTGGTCCGAACGCGCCCAGCACCTGCGGGACACGTTCACCCGTAACCGGATCCCGCTGGGCTTCTACGACGCCGACTCCACCGAGGCCCGCGCGATGCTGGACGGGCTGCATCTGGAGGACCCGCGGCTGCCGGTCGTCCAGCTGAGGTTCCGGCCGGAGCGACCGGTGTTGCAGGACCCGAGCGACCTCGACATCGCCGACGCATTCGGCCTGCTCACCCCGCTGAACGCGGCCGAGGTGTACGACCTGGTCGTCGTCGGCTCCGGCCCAGCCGGGCTGGGCGCCAGCGTCTACGCCGCCTC
Source organism: Blastococcus sp. (assembly GCA_025963345.1). Taxonomy (GTDB): domain Bacteria; phylum Actinomycetota; class Actinomycetes; order Mycobacteriales; family Geodermatophilaceae; genus Blastococcus_B. The sequence goes on from JAOPUS010000365.1 coordinate 9,461, forward strand.
GGAGGGCCTGAACACGCTGGTACTCGAACCCGAGGCGGTGGGCGGGCAGGCCGGGACCAGTTCGCTGATCCGCAACTACCCCGGCTTTCCGACGGGGATCAGCGGCAACCGCCTGACCTTCAGCGCCTACCAGCAGGCCTGGGCGTTCGGCAGCAGCTTCCACTTCATGCGCTCGGGGCAGGGCATCACCACCGCGGACGGCCTGCTGCGGCTGACCCTCAGCGACGGCGCCTCGGTCGTCAGCCGCGCCGTCGTCGTGGCCACCGGTGCCGCCTGGCGGAGGATCGGAGTTCCGGAGCTCGAGGCCCTCACCGGGCGAGGGGTCTTCTACGGCGCCGCGGTGAGCGAGGCGCCGGCCATGCGCGGGCGGCAGGTGTTCGTCGTCGGGGGTGGCAACTCCGCCGGGCAGGCCGCGGTCCACCTCTCCCGCTACGCGGACAAGGTCTCGGTGCTCATCCGCCGGGCCTCCCTCGCGGACACGATGTCGGACTACCTGATCCGCGAGCTGCAGGCGCTGCCGAACGTCGACATCCGGCCCCGCGTCCAGGTGGTGGGCGGCGCCGGCAGCGACTTCCTGGAGACGGTCACCGTCCGGGACCTCGACAGCGGGGTCGAGACGGCGGAGCAGGCCGTCCTCTTCGTGCTGATCGGCAGCGAGCCCCGCACCGACTGGGCAGGCGGTGCCCTCGCCCGGGACCGATGGGGCTTCCTGCTGACCGGAGCGCAGCTTCTGGACGACGACGCCTCGCCCGCCTGGCCCCTGGAGCGGCCGCCTGCGCTGCTGGAGACCAGCACACCCGGCGTCTTCGCGGCCGGGGACGTGCGGGCCGGCTCGGTGAAACGGGTCGCCTCGGCGGTGGCTGAGGGGGCGCTGGCCGTCACGCTCGTGCACGCCCATCTGGCCATGCTCACGCGGGCGCCGACCCGAGCATCTCCCGGCCGGGTGGAGCGGGAGGGGCACGCCCGATCACCCGATGGAGTTGCTCACGGGTTCGCGGTCGGAGGCGAGGGGTAGGGGGCAGTCGATCGGCTCGAAACGCGCGGCCGTTCGCCGGCCGACCGAGGAGCCGAACCACCGCGTGACAGCAGACTCCCCGCCCCCGCGGCGGCCCGACCTCCCGGGCGACCTGATCCGGGTGGCGACGATCCCGCACAGCGATCCCTATGTGGACGCCGTCCTACCTCCGGACGTCGTCCGCGTGGGGCCCGCCGGCGATCCCTCGCCGTGGCTGGACGTGGCGCATCTGGATGCTCACGCGGGTGAGGTCGACGTGCTGCACCTGCACACCGGCGACGCTCATGTGGCTGCGGTCGCCGGGCAGTGCTGGGCGGAGACGGTGCGCCGGCTCGGCCCGCCGCTCGTGGTGACCGTCCACCGGGTTCCGCCGTCGGGTCGGGCGGCCCCGAACGCGGTCGAGGCCCGGCACGAGGCCCATCTGGAGGCGGTCCTCGCGACGGCCGAAGTGGTGCTGACCCTGACCCCGGGCGCCGCGGACGAGATCGCCGACCGGTTCGGCCGCACGGCCATCGTCGTCTCCCATCCCTCCGCTGCGGTCCCCGACCCCGATCTCGGTGCCGAGCGCGGCCTCGTCGGCCTGCGCCTGGGGCCGCCGACGGCCGGCGTCCCCGACGCCTGGGCGCTGGTGCGGGCGGCGCTGTCCGGCGCGGTCTCCGGCGGAGGCCGGCTGCGGGTGCTCACCGAGGACGAGCGGCACGTCGGCCGCGCCGTCCGCGACCTGGCGGCCCGCGGCGAGCTCGAACTCGTCGTCCACCCGCCCGCCGAGCGGCCCGCGCAGCTGCAGCAGCTGCACGTCGCCGTGCTCCCCGAGCCGTACGGGACGCACTCCCGGGACCTCGAGGTCTGCCGTGATGTCGGCACCCTCGTCGTCGCGCCCACCTCCGGCTGGTCGGCCCAGCAGTGGTCGGAGGTCGTGTCCTACGGAACCGATGCGGCCGGCCGGCTCGACCCGCTCTCGCTCACCGGGGCCGTGGCCGCAGCCCTGACCCGGCCGATGCCGCGACCGGCCGATCGCGACTGGCGCGACGAGCAGCGGGCCGCCGTCCAGCAGGTCCACGCCGCCGTCTACCGGCAGGTGGCAGCCGACCGTGCGTGGGCCTGACCGCAGGCATTGACACCCTCCCGGGCGGACGCCAGTCTTCGCGTCTGATGCCGTCGAGAGGGCCCGCCGCATGGTGCACTTCCGTCCACCCGGCCGGATCGGCGACTTCGCCCACTCCTCCCGTCCGGAGGAGCTGGCGGAGGGGTGGGACACGATCGTCGACTCGTGGTTCACGCGGGCCGCACAGAGCACCGACGGGCTGTTCTTCAACCCCGCGGCACCGGATGCGCCGGTCGGCGAGCCCGTGCCCGTCGTCTGGGACGCCTTCCCCCTGGCCATCACCCACTGGTTCGACGGCCAGCCCGACGGCGACCGGCTGACCTTCGAGGCCGCCGAGACCCTGCGGCCGCTGCGGTACTCCGGGCGGCCGCTGCGCGCCGTCCGCGACGGGCGGCTGGCCGAGGAGCTCGAGGTCTTCCACCGCCAGCAGGACGAGTACTGCGAGTGGTTCGTCGAGCGCACCGACGGCGAGATCACGGACGTCTGGTTCACCAGCGAGGGCCCGGAGTACTGGGAGTTCCTGGCGTCGGGCACCGCGCCGTTCTTCGACGAGGGCGACCCCCGGCGCGACCTGACGCCGGGCGACCCCGAGCTGGTGCTGGCGCTCTACCGCGAGCACGTCAGCCCCGCGGTGGAGATGGCGGACCTGTTCTGGGCCCACGACGTGGCGGCGTTCACCGGCGATCGCTGGGTCTACGTCGCCTACGCCGGCGACTACAACCGGCTCAACCGCTGGACGACGACGGACGGGCTGATGCACCTCACCCACCCCGCCAACACCCTGGCCGGGGTGGTGCGGGTCGCCGCCGCCGCCACGGTGCTGCGCACGGGGGCGTCGGACGCGGAGACGTTCGCCTGCTGTGCGGGGTTCGCCGAGGTGAACCGGTCCAGCGACCCGCTGATCGGCTTCGGCGTCAACCGGGCCGCCCGGGCGGGCCACGCGGTGGGGCTGGCAGACCCCCTCGGGCTCTACATCGCCGGGCTCACCACCGGCGTCCTCGACGATCCCTCGGTCTGGACGGTGACGCGGGGGTCGGCCGAGGAGCAGATGGTCCTGCGCGCCCGGGTCGAGGTGCCGCCGGGCTCCCCGCTGGCCGTCGCCGGGGTCCCGCTGGAGTGGGGCGGGCAGCTCGCGCGGCACATCGGAATGGTCCTGGCCGGTCTGGTCGCGCCGCACGCCGGCGCCCCGCCGGGGGTGCGCGGGTGTGCGGTCGGCTGCTGCACGCACCCGGAGCGCCCGTCGTTCCGGGCGACGGTGCCGATCGGCGCGGACTGCGCCTCGGTGGACTGGCCCGCGCTGGAGCCCTTCCTGCCGGGATCCGGGGCCGGCCGCGACCTGGCCGGACTGCGCCACGGCTCCGATCCCGAGATGTCCGTCGGGCCGCGCCCGCCGCGCGGGACCGGTGGCGCCGGGCCCCGGTGAGGCGCTCCGAGCCGTCGTCCGTGCCGTTGTTCGGCCCGGACTGCGACCTGGTCACCGGGCCGGTCGTCACGGGTGCACCCGAGGAGCCCGTCCTCGCCCGTGGACGCCGTCCAGGGGGTGGTGCTGCACGAGGTGGGCGGCCCGGCCTTCGCCGTGGGCCTGTGGCCGCGGTCGGGCCTGCTGGGCGACCCGGTGGGGACCGACGGCGACCGGCGCGGCTGGGTGGTGGGCGGCAACGAGGAGTCCACTCCGCACGTGCTCGTCGTCCTCGGTCCGCAGACGGCCGAGGCGCTGGACGGTGACCGCGAGCACTTCGGCTTCCGCGGCGGCATCTATGGCGAGGCCGTGCCCCCGGTGCGGGTGTCCGGCGACCCGGAGGTGGGGCGCGAGGCGCTGGCGGCCCTCCCGGAGGAACTGCGCACCGTGCCGGGAGCGCCGGCAGACCCCGACGGTGCGCGCTGTCCCCGGTTCGCGCACGTCCGGCGCGGACCTGAGCTGAATACGTGTGTGTGGGCAGGGGCGGGGTCGAACCGCCGACCTCTCGCTTTTCAGGCGAGCGCTCGTACCGACTGAGCTACCTGCCCCGGCCGGTGACGAGCACCGGGCGGCGACCCTGACGGGACTCGAACCCGCGACCTCCGCCGTGACAGGGCGGCGCGCTAACCAACTGCGCTACAGGGCCAA